>NZ_JBJXIB010000045.1:0-40177 GCF_046115965.1 Janthinobacterium sp. CG_23.3
GGGGCGTTTGTCTCTTGCTGTGCCTCTCTCTGTAAAGGTGAGACTCGAAGCGACTCCCCCCCCCCCCCCCCCTCCCCCCCCCCCGCCCCCCCACCCCCCCCCCCCCCCCCTCTCCCCCCCCGCGTCGCGTCTCTACACCGGCCACCTGGCCACGCTGAGCTGCGCCGACGGCGCCGGCTGGACGACGCTGCTGGAACAGATGCAGCAGGCGCTGCGCCAGGGCCGCCACGCGGTGGTGCTGTGCGCCTACGAGTTGGGGGCGCATCTGATGGGCATGCCGGCGCGCGCCGGCGCCGACGCCGCCCCGCTGGCGCGGGTGCTGCTGTTCGAGACCTGCCAGCGGCTGTCGCAGGCCGGCGTGGCCGCCTGGCTGGCGGCGCGCGCCGCCGCCGAGGACGCGGCCGCGGCCGCGATCGGCGCCGCCATTGCGCCGGCCGGCATCGCCGCCATCCGCGCCAACGTCGACCAGCGCGAGTTCGGCGCGGCGCTGGCGCGCATCCACGACTACATCGAGGCCGGCGACACCTACCAGGTCAACTACACCTACCGGCTGCGCTTCGACGCCTTCGGCCCGCCGCCGGCGCTGTACACGCGCCTGCGCGCGCGCCAGCCGGTGCCGTACGGCGCGCTGGTGGCGCTGCCCGACGGCGGCGCCGTGCTGTCGCTGTCGCCGGAACTGTTCGTACGCCACCAGGACGGCCGGCTGACGGCGCGGCCGATGAAGGGCACCGCCCCGGCCGCCGCGCCCGGGCAGGCCGACGAGAACGCGCGCCGCGCCGCCGCGTTGGCGGCCGACCCGAAGAACCGCGCCGAAAACCTGATGATCGTCGACCTGCTGCGCAACGACATCGGCCGCATCGCCGCCACCGGCACGGTGCAGGTGCCGGCGCTGTTCGAGGTGCAGCGCTACAGCAGCGTGCTGCAAATGACCTCGACCGTGCGCGCGACGCTGCGCGCCGGCGCCGGCCTGGCCGAGATCTTCCGGGCGCTGTACCCGTGCGGCTCGATCACCGGCGCGCCCAAGCGGCGTACCATGGAAATCATCGACGAACTGGAACCGGCCGCGCGCGGCCTCTACACCGGCGCGATCGGCTGGTTCGAACCGCCGCCGGCCGGCGCCGGGGTCGGCGACTTCTGCCTGTCGGTGCCGATCCGCACGCTGGCGCTGCGGGCGCCGGCGGACGGCGTGCGCGCCGGCGAAATGGGCGTCGGCGCCGGCATCGTCTACGACAGCGACGCCGCCGACGAATACGCCGAATGCCAGCTGAAGGCGGGCTTTTTAACCGGCCTGACCAACGACTTCGAACTGTTCGAGAGCATGCACGCGAGCCGGGACGGCGGCTGCCGCCACGTCGGGCTGCACCTGGCGCGGCTGGCCGCGTCGGCGCGCTACTTCGGTTTCGAGTGCGACCTGGCGCGCGCCCGCGCCACGCTGGACGCGGCCTGCGCCGCGCTGGCGCCGGGCCTGGCGTTCCGCCTGCGCCTGGCGCTGACGCAGAACGGCGCCTTGAACCTGCAAAGCGGCGCGCTGACGGCGCTGGCCGAACCGGTGCGGCTGCTGCTGGCCGAAGACGCCACCCGCGCCGACGATCTCTTCCTGCGCCACAAAACCAGCGTGCGCGCGCGCTACGACGCCGCCTGGCGCGCGGCCGAAGCGCAAGGCGCCTTCGACACCCTGTTCTTCAACGAGCGCGGCGAACTGACCGAGGGCGGGCGCAGCAACGTCTTCGTCAAACTCGACGGCCGCTGGCACACGCCGCCGCTGGCCAGCGGCGTGCTGCCGGGCATCCTGCGCGGCGTGCTGCTGGCCGACCCGGCGTGGGGCGCCAGCGAACGCGTCATCAGCCGCGCCGAGCTGCTGGCGGCGCCGGAAATCGTCGTCTGCAACGCCCTGCGCGGCCCGCTCAAAGCCAGCATCGAGCACGCCTGAGTGTGCATTGCGGTGGCGCTCAAAACGCCGCCGAATCGAACAAAAACCAGCGGCGTAGCGACAGGTTTCATAACTCGGGTTGGCCGGAAGCGGCGCGTCTCGCGTCGGCCAACATGGTTGGATTACGCTGCGCTAATCCGACCGACGACAAGCTAACTTAGCGGCCCGCTTCGGCTTGGCCGGCGAACTGGCGCCGATAGGCGCCGGGCGACGTCGCCGCCAGGCGCCGGAAGTGGTGCCGCAGCGATTCCTCGGAGGCGAAGCCGGCCCGCTCGGCCACCAGCGCCAGCGGCAGGTCGGCCGTCTCCAGCAAGTCCTTGACGACGGCGACGCGTTCGCGGATCAGCCACTCCACCGGCCCCAGCCCGGTGGCGTCGGCGAACTGGCGCTGCAAGGTGCGCGGGCTCATCGCCGCCCGCGCGGCCATGCTGGCGACCGTGTGCGGCTGCGCCGGATGCGCGCGCAGCCAGTCCATCAGCTTCGACAGGCGGCCCTGCTGGTCGTGCGCCATCGGCCGCGGCAGGAACTGCGCCTGGCCGCCCTCGCGGTGCGGCGCCACCACCAGCCGCCGCGCCACCAGGTTGCCGACGCGCGCGCCATAGTCGCGCCGCACCAGGTGCAGCAGCATGTCGAGGCCGGCCGCCGAGCCGGCCGAGGTGATGACCTGGCCGTCGTCGACGTACAGGTCGTCGGCCAGCACCTCGATGCGCGGGAAGCGCCGCGCCAGCTTGTCGGCGTAGCGCCAGTGCGTGGTGGCGCGGCGCCCGTCCAGCACGCCCGCCGCCGCCAGCACGAACACGCCCGAGCAGATCGAGCACAGGCGCGCGCCGCGCGCGTAGGCGGCGCGGATCAGCGCCAGCAGCGCCGCCGGCGGCGCCTCGTCGGCGTCGCGCCAGCCGGGAATGACGATGGTGTCGGCGCGTTCGAGCAGCTCGGGCGCGTACGGCGCCTGCAGCGTGACGCCGCCGAGCGCGCGGATCGGCCCCGGCTCGACCGCGCAGACGGCGAAGTCGTACCACTCGACGCCCAGCTCGGGGCGCTCCAGCGCGAACAGCTCGACCGTGCAGCCGAACTCGAAGGTGCAGAGCCGGTCGTAGGCCAGCGCGACGACGAGGTGTTTTTTCATGGCGCAATCTTAACGTAGTTTGGCTTACGCGCCACTGCCGGCGCGGGTCCGCCGCGCCGATAATACAAGCTCCCACAACGACCAGGAGTCCCGCATGTCCACCGTAAGCGAAGTCGCAGCCGCCCCCAGCGCCCTGGCCCTGGCCCACTTTGAAGCGTCGCTGGCGTTTGAAACCGATTGCTGGGATGTGCACCACGCGCTCAGCACCGGCCAGCGGGATTTCGTGCTGCTGGATGTGCGCGGCAGCGAGAAATACGCGGCCGGCCACGTGCCCGGCGCGCTCGACCTGGCGCACGGCAAGATCATCGGTTCGAAGATGGCGGCCTACCCGGCCGGCACGCTGTTCGTGGTGTATTGCGCCGGGCCGCACTGCAACGGCGCCGCGCGCGCGGCGATCCGCCTGGCGCGGCTGGGACGGCCGGTCAAGGTCATGCCGGGCGGGATCACCGGCTGGCTCGACGAGGGTTTTGCGCTGGAAAAGGCGGCTGCCGCCAGCCCTGCGATGTCGTAGGTCGGGCTAGCCGGAACCCGTTACACGGCGTGGGTAACCCGACTGGCGTCGGCGGCGGCCCGGCGCCGGGTTACGCGTCGACACCGCCGTTGCTACAGCCAGTCCAGCAGCGCCCGGTAGACGGCGGGCGAGTTCAGCAGCTCCAAATGGTTGGTCCGGTACACCACCAGCTGGTTCGCCGGCGCGAAGACGAGCTGGCGCGCCGCGTCGGCGTGCTGGCCGAGCGCGCTGGCCAGCGGCACCAGGCCGTCGCCGGCAAGGCGGTCGGCGAGGTCGCCCTCGGCCTTGCCGACGGTCGCGGCGACCGTGTAGCACTGCACCGCCGCCGGCAACGCCACGCCGTGCGGCAAGTGCGCGCCGCGCGCGAAACGGTCTTTGCCGTCCCAGTCGGCGTCGAGCAGGCTGCCGTGGCGCAAATCGGTGATGCCGGCGCTGCGCATCTTCGCCAGGCGCGAAAACGGCGCCGTGTACGGGCTCATGTCGGTGATCACGTCGAACCAGTTGCCGCCCCGTTCCAACGGCGCGCCGTGGTGCGGCGAGCCGAGGAACACCATCTTGCTCAACAGGCCGAGCCAGCCGTCGCCGGCCTCGGCGCCGTGCTGGCAGGCGCTGCGCGCCACCAGCCCGCCCATGCTGTGGCCGACGATCACCAGCTCGCGC
The DNA here is from genome assembly GCF_046115965.1 of Janthinobacterium sp. CG_23.3. Taxonomy (NCBI): domain Bacteria; kingdom Pseudomonadati; phylum Pseudomonadota; class Betaproteobacteria; order Burkholderiales; family Oxalobacteraceae; genus Janthinobacterium; species Janthinobacterium sp. CG_23.3. Next base: position 4,228 of record NZ_JBJXIB010000045.1, read on the forward strand.
ACCGGCACCGGCCATTGCTCGACCAGTTCGCGCAACGCGGCCGCGAACTCCCGCCCGTTGCTGGAAATATGCTTGCCGCTGTTATAGCGCAGATACACCGCCGTGTAGCCGCGCTCGCGCTGCAAGGCCGCGCCGTGGTCGTGGCCGGCGCGCCGCCACTGCTCGTCGTTCATGCACAGGCCATGCGCCAGCACCAGAACGCGCCCGCTGGCGCCGGGCAGCGCCTGCCGCAAAGCGTCGCGCCGCGGCACCAGGGTGGCGCCGTCGCGCCGCCACGCCATCGGCAGCGCCAGCGCGTTGCCGCTCGCGGCCAGGTGGTCGCCCAGCACGCCGTTCAGCGCCGACAGCAGCGCGTCGCGCCCGGCCCAGCCGCTCTGCTCGCCCAGCAAGGGTTGCAGGCGCGTCAGCACCGCGTCGATGCCGCCGCCGACCAGGCCGGCCACGCCGCGCACGCCGCGGTATACCAGCGAGGTGGCCCGCGCCAGCGGCTTGGCCGCCGGCGTGCCGACCTGACGCAACACAGTCAAATGCAGCGCCTCGGCCATCTCCGCCACGCCGCCGACGGCGCTGACGGTCAGCCGGGACAGGCCGAGCAGATCGGCCGCGTAGGACTGTTTTTTGGACATCGCCGCCGCGCCCCGTCGGTTTGGCCTACGGCGCCAGCGCTTTTTCCAGCGCGGCGACCAGCTTCTTGTCGTCCGGCGCGACCTTGCTCGGGAAACTCTCGAGCACCTTGCCGTTGCGGTCGATCAAATATTTGTGGAAATTCCAGGCCGGCACCTTGCCGGTCGCCTTGATCAGGTTCGCGTACAGCGGATTCGGGGTCGGCCCCGACACCACCGACTTCGAAAACATCGGAAACTTCACGCCATAGGTGTTGTAGCAAAAATCGGCGATATCCTTGCCGCTGCCCGGTTCCTGCTTGCCGAAGTCGTTCGACGGAAAGCCCAGCACCACCAGGCCCTTGCTGCCGTACTTCGCGTACAAGGCCTCCAAGCCCTCGTACTGCTGGGTGTAGCCGCAATAGCTGGCCGTGTTCACCACCAGCACCACCTTGCCGGCGTACTGGCACAGGTCCTGCGGCGCCTCGTCCTGCAGCCGGTTAAACGTCTGCTTCAACAGCGCCGGGCAAGCGGCGGGGTCGGCCAGAGCCGGCGCCGCCACCAGCAAGGCCAGCGAAGAACCAAGGAACAGTTGGGCGAGAGTCTTGGACATAGTGGTCGGCCGCGAAATTGAAAAAACCATTCTAAGGCAAACGCCGGCAATACGTACGCCAATCGGCCTGCGCGGCGAGCCAGCACGCCATTTCATTGTAAATATTGCAATAGTTGATTAGTATCAAGTCAAGCGCAAGCACCGACCTGCGCGCCGGCATCGTGGTTATGCTGTCGCTTTGCCCCGGCTTACGGGTATCCGCAATCAACTTTTATCGGGAGTGGTCATGCACATGCGACGCGCGCGCGCTTGGAGGTTTTACTTGCTGGTTGCGACAGCGGCGGCCGCGTACGCGCCGCTGCACGGCCACGCGGCCAAGGGGGCCAAGGCCACCCAGGCCGCCAGCACCGAGCCGGTCGCGCTGCCCGCCTTCCACGCCGATTTGAACCAAACCACGGTGTCGGGCCTGTCGTCCGGCGCGTTCATGGCCGGCCAGTTCGCGGTGGCGTATTCGGGCATCGTCAGCGGCGTCGGCATCGTCGCCGGCGGCCCCTACTATTGCTCCGGCTCGCCCGGCTTCTTCCCCTACATTCCCTACATGGTCAATGCGATGAGCGCCTGCATGAACCCGGCCGAGGCGAACGTGGCGCCGCCGGTCGCCGCCATCCTGTGGGGCGCCGCCCAGAACTTCTCCCGCCAGGGGCTGATCGACGACACCGCCAACCTGAAGCGCCAGCGCGTCTACCTGTTCAACGGCACCCGGGACGCGACGGTGACGCGGCCGGTGGTCGACCAGACCAGCGCTTTTTACCAGCTGGCCGGCGTGCCGCCCGCGCAAGTGCGCTACGTCAACACGGTCGACGCCGGCCACGCCATCGTCACCGACAGCCGCGGCGACCAGCCCTGCCCGGCCACGGCGTCGCCCTACATCAACGACTGCGACTTCATGCAGGCGGGCGAGATCCTGCGGCATATCTTCCCCGACCTGAACCCGGCGGCGCTCGCGCTAAGCGGCAAATTCGTCGCCTTCAACCAGCGCAGCTTCCTGCACAGCCCGTATTCGAGCATGAGCAACACCGCCTACGCCTACGTGCCGAAGGCCTGCGACACCCAGAGCTGCCGCGTGCACGTCGCCTTCCACGGCTGCAGCCAGAGCGCCGCCAGCGTCGGCGAGCGCTTCTACAAGGGCACCGGTTACAACCAGATCGCCGACGCCAACAACATGATCGTGCTCTACCCGCAGGTCGACGCCAGCCAGGTGTATCCATACAATCCGCGCGGCTGCTGGGACTTCTGGGGCTATACCAGCGTCAACCCCTTCCTGCCGGACTTCTTCCAGAAATCGGGCATGCAAATGGCGGCGGTCAAGGCCATGCTCGACCGCCTGGCCGAGCCGCGCGCCGCGCCGCTCCAGAGCCGCCGCTAGGGTTTGCAGGGCCGCTCAGACCACCTTGAGCGCGCCCAGCTCCGGGTTCGGCGGCGGGAACGACAGCTTCATGCCCTGCAAGGTTTCGAGCAGCAGCGAGGCGACCACCAGGTTGCGCTGCGTCTTCGAATTGGCCGGCACCACGTACCAGGGCGCGTGGTCGGCGTCGGTTTCCTCGATCGCCCGCTCGTAGGCGCGCTGGTAGTCGTCCCACAGCTTGCGCTGGACCAGGTCGTTCGGATCGAACTTCCACTGCCGGTCCGGGTCGTCGAGCCGCTGCTGCAAGCGCTCGCGCTGCTCGTCCTTCGAAATGTGCAGCAAGACCTTGACGACGACGGTGCCGGTTTCGGCCAGCATGCGCTCGAAGTCGCGGATCTGGCCGTAGCGGCGCTGGCACTCCTTGTCGTCGATCCACTTCTGCACGCGCGTGATCAGCACATCCTCGTAATGGCTGCGGTTGAAAATGGCGATCTCGCCGCGCACCGGCACCTGCTGGTGCACCCGCCACAAATAGTCGTGCGCCAGCTCGACGTCGGTCGGCCCCTTGAAGGCGACCGCGCGCAGGCCCATCGGATTGATGTTGCTGAACATCGCCTGCACGGTGCCGTCCTTGCCCGACGTGTCCATGCCCTGCAACACCAACAGCACCTTCTGCTGGCGCTGCGCGTACAACATCTGCTGGCACTCGGCGATCTGCGCCGTCAGCGCCAGCGTCTCCTCGCGGTCGAGCGCCTTGCACTGCGCCTTGTCCAGCTTATCGTTGCCCGCTTTCGAGGCCGCGCCCAACAGCTTGGCGCCGGCCAGCGCCTCGTCGAGCTTGGGCTTCTTGAGGGCGCGGAATTGATCGCATACTTTCATAGTGTCCTTGTCGGTGTGGCTCAGCGCGGCAGCATCGCCAGCTCGATTTTCGGGCAGCGGTCCATCACCACGTCCAGGCCGGCGGCGCGGGCCAGCCCGGCCGCCTCCTGGTTGACGATGTCGAGCTGGGTCCACAGACAACCGGCGCCGACGGCGACGGCCTCGCGCGCCAGCGCCACGATCTCCTCCGACCTGCGGAAGCAATCGACGATATCGATGCGCGCCGGCGCCACGGCGGCGGCGGCCTCGGCCAGGGTCGCGTGGCAGCGCTCGCCGAGGATCTCCTGGCCGGCGCAGGACGGATTGACGGGCAGCACGCGGTAACCGCGCACCTGCAGATAATCGGCGACCTGGAAACTGGCGCGGTGGGGTTTCGGCGACAAGCCGACCACGGCGACGATGCGGCTCTCTTTGAGGATGCGGGCGATGTCAGACATGATAATGACCGGGGAAGAGTGGAAAAGGCAACGACAGCGTAGCAGATTCCCCCGGCCCGGCGGCGCCACGCTCGCCGTTTCAGGCCCAGCCGGCCTTGATGGCGTCCATTTTTTCGACGAAGGCGCGGGCGCGCGCCGTCACGGCGGCGTAGTCGCCGTTCGCCGCCGGGCCGGTCAGGCTGCTGCCGATGCCGACCGCCAGCGCGCCGTTGGCGAACCACTCGGCCAGGTTGTCGACGCTGACGCCGCCGGTCGGCATCAGCGGCGCCTGCGGCAGCGGCGCGCGCAACGCTTTGAGGTAGGCCGGGCCGAAGGTTTCGGCCGGGAAGATTTTGACGAGGTCGGCGCCGGCTTCCAGCGCGGTGACGATTTCGGTCGGCGTCATCACGCCCGGCATCGCCAGCACCTGGTAGCGCTGGCACAGGCGGATGGTGTCGACGTTGACGCTCGGCGAGATGATGAACTGGGCGCCCGCGAGGATCGCCAGGCGCGCCGTTTCCGGGTCGAGCACGGTGCCCGCGCCCAGCAGCACGGCGGCGCCGTGGCGCTGGCGCAGGGTCTTGATGACGTCCAGCGTGCCGGGCGTGGTGAAGGCCACCTCCAGCGCGGTGATGCCGCCGGCGATGCAGGCTTCGGCCGCCAGCAGCGCGCCCTCGGGGTGGTCGGCGCGGACGATGGCGACCATGCGCCGCGCCAGCACGGCCTGGAAAATTTCGTGTTTCAACATGGCTGGGTTCCGTTTCAGGGTTGCGGGGCGCCGAAGCGCGTTTCGGGCAGGCCGCGCACGCCGGACAGGAAGGCGTGGAACAGCGCGCCGGCCTGCGGCTGGTCGGCCAGTTGCGCCGGCGTCAGCGATTCCTGCGCGGTGGTGACGAAGAGTTCGGCGTAGTCGTCGCCGCCCAGGCAGACGCAGCTCGGCTGCGTCACCGGCAAGGGCAGCACGCGGTCGACGGCGCCGCCGGGCGTGTAGCGCACCACCCGCGCGGCGCCCCATTGCGCGCTCCACAGGTAGCCGTCGGCGTCGACGCTGGCGCCGTCCGGCGCGCCCGGCTTGCCGCCCAGTTCGGCGCCGACGTCGGCGAAGACGCTGACGCGCGCGGCGTCGCCGCCGGCGTAGTCGTCCCAGCGGTAGATCAGCGGCTTCATCGAGTCGCAGAAGTACATCGCGGCGCCGTCCGGGCTGAAGCAAATGCTGTTGGCGATGGCCACCGGCGGCAGCGGCAGGCGCTCCAGGCCGAGGTTGTGGTTGAGCCGGTAGAAGCCGCCGATGGCGTCGCGGCAGGGGCGCTCGTCGAGCGTGCCGAAGACGAAGCGGCCCTGGCGGTCGCAGCGGCCGTCGTTGATGCGCGTCATCGGCAGCGCCGTCTCGACCGCGTGCACCGGCGTCACGGCGCCGCTGCGCAGGTTGAAGAAGGCCAGCCGCGAGGCCAGCCCGAGCAGCAGCACGTCGGCGTCGCCGGTCAGCGCGAAGCAGGCCAGCCGCTCCGGCATCGGCCAGTCCCGCGCCACGCCGCTGTCGGGCGCGTAGCTGTGCAGGCGCCGCCCTTCGATATCGGTCCAGAAGACCCGGGCGCCGCGCTCGCACCACAGCGGGCATTCGCCCAGGTAGTTGCCGGCGTCGACCAGTTGTTCGAGTTGCGTCATCAGCTGTTCCCCCATGCGCTCAAGGTGGTCGACGCCATCAATGCGATTCGCGCGGCACGGCCGAGCCGCGGCAGCCGACCAGGAAGTCCAGGTCGACGCCCTCGTCGGCCTGCAGCACGTGTTTGATGTACATCGACTGGTAGCCGCCGCGCATGGCCGGCACCGGCGCGCGCCACTCGGCGCGGCGCCGTTCCAGCTCCTCGTCGCCGACCTCCAGGTGCAGGCGCCGCCCCGGCACGTCGAGTTCGATCATGTCGCCGTCGCGCACCAGCGCCAGCGGACCGCCCATGGCCGCCTCCGGCGCCACGTGCAGCACCACGGTGCCGAAGGCGGTGCCGCTCATGCGCGCGTCGGAGATGCGCACCATGTCGGTGACGCCCTGCTCCAGCAGTTTTTTCGGCAGCCCCATATTGCCCACCTCGGCCATGCCGGGGTAGCCTTTCGGGCCGCAGTTTTGCAGCACCATGATGCTGTCGGCGTCGATGTCGAGGGCCGGGTCATCGACCCGTTCCTTGTAGTGCTCGATGCTGGAAAAGACCACGGCGCGGCCGCGGTGCCGCATCAGCCTGGGCGAGGCCGCCGACGGCTTGATGATGGCGCCGCGCGGCGACAGGTTGCCGCGCAGGACAGCGATGCCGCCCTCGTCCTTGAACGGCACGGCCAGCGGCGTGATGACGTCGGTGTTGAAGTTTTCCGCGTCGGCGACGTTGACGGCCATGCTGGCGCCGGTCACGGTCAGCGCGTCGGCGTGCAGGCTGCCCAGCAGTTCGCGGATGATCACCGGCAGGCCGCCGGCGTAGTAAAAGTCTTCCATCAGGTACTGGCCCGACGGCATCAGGTTCAGCAGGCAGGGGATGTCGCGCCCCAGGCGGTCCCAGTCGGCCAGCGTCAGCTCGACGCCGATGCGCCCGGCGATCGCCAGCAGGTGCACCACCGCGTTGGTCGAGCCGCCGATGGCGCCGTTGACCATGATGGCGTTCTCGAACGCTTCCTTGGTCAGGATCTGCGACAGCGTCAAGTCTTCGTGCACCATGTCGACGATGCGCCGGCCGGTCAACTGCGCCTGCAGCTTGCGGCGCGCGTCGACCGCCGGAATGGCGGCGTTGCCCGGCAGCGTCACGCCGAGCGCCTCGACCATCGCCGCCATCGTCGACGCCGTGCCCATCGTCATGCAATGGCCGGTCGAGCGCGACATGCACGATTCGGCCTGTTTGAAGTCGGCCAGGCTCATGCGGCCGGCGCGCAAGTCTTCGGAAAACTTCCAGACGTCGGTGCCGGAGCCGATCGGCTTGCCGCGGTAGTTACCGTTCAACATAGGCCCGCCCGACAGCACGATGGTCGGCAGGTCGACGCTGGCCGCGCCCATCAGCAGCGCCGGCGTGGTCTTGTCGCAGCCGGTCAGCAGCACCACGCCGTCGATCGGGTTGCCGCGGATCGATTCCTCGACGTCCATGCTGGCCAGGTTGCGGAACAACATCGCGGTCGGGCGCAGGTTCGACTCGCCCAGCGACATCGCCGGGAATTCGACCGGGAAGCCGCCGGCCTCCAGCACGCCGCGCTTGACGAATTCAGCGAGTTCGCGGAAATGGCCGTTGCACGGCGTCAGTTCGGACCAGGTGTTGCAGATGCCGATCACCGGGCGGCCGTCGAAGGCGTCGCTCGGGTAGCCCTGGTTTTTCATCCAGCTGCGGTGGATGAAGCTGTCCTTGTCGTCGCCGCCGAACCAGGCGTGCGAACGCAACGGCCGTTTTGCTTTGCTCATAGTGTCTCTGTCGTTTGAATGGTGTGGGTGGGAAGCAAACCGCGCGCGCGCGCGATGGCCAGCGCGCCGAAGCCGGCCATGTCGGCCTGTTGCTCGTCGCTGACGACGACGCGTTTGCCGTAGAAAAAACCGTTTTCCTGGATCAGCAGCGCCAGCGCCTCGCGCAGCATGGTCTTGCCGGTGATGACGATCGGCGTGTCGGGCCGCATCTGGATGGCGCTGCTGTTCTTCAGCGCCAGCAGGTCGCCGCTGAGCACCGCGCCGAGCAGAAAGTTGGCGCGTTCGTTGCGTTCGGTGCTGGTGAACTGGCCCAGCGTGCGCACGCTGAAGCAGGCCCGCGCCAGTCCGGTCTTCTGCGCGGCGGCGGCGCCGGCCAGCAGCAATTGCGGCGCCAGCGCGTGGGCGAAATCGGACTCCAGCGTTTGCGCGATCAGCGTGTGCTGGGTGATCGCCTGCAGCAGCTCGCCGGCGATGGTGGTGGCGCAGCCGGCGATGCGGTGGCGCTCGTCGACGCTGACCAGCTTGGTGTGCGAGCCGGGCATGATGAGCAGCGCGCGGCCCTCGACCCGCAGGCGCGCCAGCAAACCGATGACCTCGGTTTCCTCGCCGCGCATCATGTCCATCGCCTCGAAATTGTGCAGGCCGACCGGCTCGGCGTGGTTGCGCACGCCGGGAATCAGCCACAGGGGTTGGGCGAACACTTCCGGCATGGCCACCTTGACCATGCCCTGCGCCAGTTCGTCGAGGCCGGCCGGGGCCGCCAGGTGCGGCACTTCCAGCAGGCCCAGCGCGGAGGTAATCATGCCCGAGGCCAGCGCCAGCGACACCTCGGCCGGATCGACGCCGGCCTTGGCCAGCGCGCCCTGGATGGTGTCGCGCACCGCCTGCTTGAGGGCGTGGTTGTTGCCGTTGATGGCGGTGTCGCGCACGCCGGTCTCGACCTGCACCTTGGCGACCAGGCGGCCATCCTGCCACAGGGAGCTGCGGGTGTTGGTGGTCCCGGCATCAATGGTGACGATATTCATGAAGTATGGGTATCAGGACATGGAGAAGCCCCATGGTAGATCCGCGACCAATATCTTACCAATCAATTATTTGGCAAATCCGATACCGATTTTGATATGGTAGCGCGCCGTGATTTCCCTGCTATGATTTCCCGCATGGATACACTGAACCCCAATTGGTTTTTACGCGCCCGCCTGAAAACGCGGCAATTGTTGCTACTAATCGCCCTCGACGAACAACGTAACATCCACCGCGCCGCCGAGGAACTGCACATGACGCAGCCGGCCGCGTCGAAGCAGCTCAAGGACCTCGAAGACATGCTCGACGTCGAGCTGTTCGAGCGCCTGCCGCGCGGCATGCGCCCGACCATCTACGGCGAAACCATGATACGCCACGCGCGCATGGCGCTGACCAGCCTGTCGCTGGCGCACGAGGATATCGTGGCGCTAAAGTCCGGCCTGGCGGGGCAGGTCGAGATCGGCGTCATCATGGCGCCGAGCATGTCGCTGCTGCCGCGGGCGATTTCGCGGGTCAAGGAGCAGTCGCCGCAACTGCGCATCGGCGTGCAGATGGAAACCTCGAACATCTTGCTGGAGCGCCTGCGCCGCGGCAGCCTGGACTTCATGGTCGGGCGCATCCTCGAAGACCAACCCGACACCGACCTGCAATACGAGGAACTGGCCGACGAGCCGGTGTGCGCGGTGGCGCGCGTCGGCCACCCTTTGGTGACGGCGCAGGGGCTGACGCTGGAAGACATCGCCGGCGGCGCCTGGCTGCTGTCGCCCAAGGGCAGCGTGCTGCGCTACCGCTGCGACATGATGTTCCGCGGCGCCGGCCTGTCGCCGCCGACCAACGTCGTCGACACCACGGCGCTGTTGCTGATCAGCTCGCTGTTGCAGCAAACCGACAGCCTGCACGTGATGCCGGTGGAGGTGGCGCGCCACTACGTGTCGCTAAACATCCTGAGCATCCTGCCGATCGAGCTGCCGTGCCGGATGGACGCCTTCGGCATCATCACCCGGCGCAGCCACCTGCTGTCGCCGGGCGCGGGCGTGATGCTCGACGCCCTGCGCGTCGCCGCCGCCGAGATCTATTAGGGTTCCATGGCTGTGGACCTTCGCCGCCGGCAGCGTCGGCGGAAATGCCGAAGGGCCGCGGCTCTTGGTCGTAGACGGCGGGGAGTCACTCACGAAAACACCATGTCCTCGTTGCAGTTCGGCACGGCCAGGGCCACCTTCCAGGCCCAGCCCAACAGGTAGCCGCCGCCGCCCAGTACCGCAAATAATACCGATATCGCAAGCATGATTCACTCCTTAAGTTAGCGCCGTAGGTCGGATGAGCGAAGCGTAATCCGACGCCGAGCCGCCGCCGACGCCAGTCGGGTTTGCTAGGTTCAGTTCTTGGACAGGTCGAACGATTCCTCCAGCGGCGTACGGTAATTTTTCACGGCCTCGACCGCCTCCGCGTGCACTTGCGCGCGCGTCCTGCCAACCGGTGCGGCCGCCGGGCGCTCCGCCTTGACCGCGGGGCTAGCGGCAACGGACACGTCAACGGCGGCGACGGGCATGTCTTGTTTGACCTTGGTGGTGTTGACGGCTTCGCCCGCCACCGCCAGGTTGGCCGACAGCAGGGAAACAAGCGCTATTGCGGGGAATGTGAGGTTCATGGCGATCTCCTTGTGGTTGCATGATTAAACCAGAATAGACCAAGTGGTTTAAACATGCAACCACAATCGTGAAATTTTTTCTTACTTCGACTCCGCCCCGTCCGCCGCAACGGGCGCCGGCAGCAAGGTCATGTCGGACACGCCTAGCGGCCTGCCGTCTTCCGACAGGACCTGTAATTTGGCCAAGGGTTTTTTGTTGAGGCGGTCGCGCAAAATGGTCGTCGGCTCGCCCGGTGCGTACAAATACTCCTCGCCCCACTGGCGCAGGGCGACCATGACGGTGACGAGGCTGCGGCCCTTTTCGGTCAGCACGTATTCCTGGTAGGCGCTGCCGTCGGACGCCGGGCGCATTTCCAGAATGCCTCCGGCGACGAGGTTGCGCAAACGGGTGGTGAGGATGTTTTTTGCCAAACCCAGGCGCTTTTGGAAATCGCCGAACCGGCGCACGTTGATAAACGCTTCGCGCACGATCAGCAGCGACCACCAGTCGCCGATGGCGTCGAGCGAGCGGGCCACCGGACAAGTCGCGTTATCCATGCATGTTCGCTTCACCATCCCGCGCTTCCTCCTTGACTATAAGCGCCCAGTCTACCAGACCTGGCCCCGGCGGCGGCAATGGCGGCAAAGCGAACTTACCAACGCTGATGCACGAACGGGGCGATGCGCTGCTGGTAAATGGCGCGCAGCGCGTCCATTGCGTCCACCGGCAGCGCGGGCAAGCTGCCGGCCGCGCTGTTGGCCGCCGCCTGCTGCGCATTCCGGGCGCCGGGAATGACGCTGCTCACGCTGTCTTCCATCAAGATCCAGCGCAGCGCGAACTGCGCCATCGTGGCGTTTCCCGGCACCAGGCGGCGGATCTCTTCCACGACTTCCAGGGCAAGCTCATACGGCACGCCGGAGAAGGTTTCGCCCATGTCGAAGGCCTCGCCATGGCGGTTGAACGCGCGGTGGTCGTCGGCGGCAAACGCGGTAGCGGCGCTCATCTTGCCCGTCAACACACCGGAAGCCAGCGGCACCCGCACGATCACGCCAATGTCGCGCTTTTTCGCCTCCGCGAAAAACAGCTGGTTCGGGCGCTGGCGGAAAATATTGTAGATAATCTGGATCGCGGCCACGTTCGGGTATTCGATCGCCTTCAAGGCTTCCTCGACCTTTTCCACCGACACGCCGTAATGACGGATCTTGCCGGCCGTGACCATGCGGTCCATGACGTCGAATACTTCGGGACGGTAATACACCTCGGGTGGCGGGCAGTGCAGTTGGACCAGGTCCAGGCAATCCGTGTCCAGGTTGACCAGCGAGCGCTCGACAAAGGCGAGCAGGTTTTCCTCGTTGTAGCCGTCGGCCGCATGGGGCGACAGGCGGCGGCCGGCCTTGGTCGCCACATACGGTTTGTCGCCGCCGCGTTCCCTGAGCACCTCGGCAATGAAGCGCTCGGAGCGGCCGTCCCCATAGACGTCGGCCGTGTCGATAAAATTCGTGCCGGCGTCGAGCGCCGCATGCAGGGCCGCCTTGGCGTCGTCGCTGCTGACGTCGCCCCAGGCGCCGCCGATGGCCCAGGCGCCAAAGCCGATGTCGGAAATGCTGTGGCCGGTGCGGCCGAATGGTCGTTGTTTCATGTGTTTACCTTGTGATCAGGGCATCAACTGCCCGCCGTTAACTTCAATGATTTGCCCGGTGATATAGCCGGACAGCGATGCCGAGGCGAGGAACAAAAATGCTCCAACGCATTCCTGCGGCAGGCCCGCGCGCCCCATGGGAATGCTGGCGCTTTGCGCGGCCATCATGGGTTCGGGCGTGTCGCGCACGTGGAAGGGCGTCAATATCAAACCGGGCGCCACCGCGTTGACGCGGATCTTGTCGGCCACGAACTCCTTGGCCTGGCCGCGCGTCAGGTTGCTGACAAAGCTTTTCGCCGCCGCATACAGCACGGCGCCGTTGCCGCCGCCATTCCTGCCGGCGATGGAACTGGTATTGATGATGAAAGCGCCGCCGGCCGCCTTCAGGTGCGGGTGGGCGGCGACGCTGGCCTGCCATACCGATTTCGCGTTCAGGTTCAGCACGTCGTCGAAATGCGCATCGGACGCTTGCGTGGTCGGCACGCGGCCCAGCATGCCGCCGGCATTGTTGATCAGTCCGTCCAGTCCGCCCAGCAGGCGCGCCGCGTCGTTCACCACGCGCGCCGCCGCGCCGGGCTCGGCCAAGTCGCCCTGCAGCAAGGTGATATGCTCGGGATACCGCGCGCGCAGCGCCTCGGCCGCGTCCCGGCTGGCGTTGTAGTGCAGCACCAGGCGCGCGCCTTGCGCCGCAAAGGCCAGCGCCACGGCCGCGCCGATGCCGGTCGAGCCGCCGGTGATCAGGATGCGCTTGCCGGCCAAATCGCCCAGCGTCATGTTTGCCAATTCATTCATTGCCCCTCCCGTTTCCATGTTGTTGGAGACAGGATCGTACTGTGGATGCGTTGCGCCGGGATAAGATTTAGAATGAGCCTCATTCATTGAAATACTGAGCGAAATTCATCCATGTCCATTTTTGACCGTATCGAACTTGCCGACCTGCGGATTTTTCTCAGCATCATGCGCACGCGCAGCTTCAAGGCCGCCGCCATCCAGTTGGGCCTGACGCCGTCGGCGGCCAGCCATGCCATGCGGCGCCTGGAAGAACGGCTGGGCGCCAAGCTGCTGAACCGCTCCAGCCGCGCCGTGTCGCCCACCGATACCGGCCTGGCCCTGGCCGCCCGCCTGGAAGAAGGTTTCGACACCATCGGCCACGCGCTGGCCGAGATCGACGCGCCAGGGGCGGGGCGCTTCGGCGAGCTGCGCATCAATGTGTTCGCGGACGCGGCCCATCTGATGGTCGCGCCGGCGCTGCCCGAATTCGCCCGCCTGTGCCCGCACGTGAAGCTGACCGTGGTGGTGGAGGACAGGCCCATCGATATCGTCGCCGGCGGTTATGACGCCGGCATCCGCTATGGCGACTATGTGCCGGAAGACATGATCGCCGTGCCATTATCCGGCCCGCAACGCTGGGTGGTGGCGGGTTCGCCCGCTTATCTGCAGCGCCACGGCGTGCCGCAACGGCTGGAGGACCTGGCCGGGCACAGCTGTTTGCAATTACTGTTGGGAGACAATTCCAGTTATCGCTGGGAACTCAATAGCGCGGCAAGCGGCCAGAAACCGGCCAAGCGCGGCATCCGCGTGCCCGGCCTGATCACCATCAACGATACGGCCACCACGATCACCGCCGCCAAGGCTGGCGTGGGCCTGGGCTATCTGCTGGAAAGCCGCATCGCCCTGGAATTGGCCGAAGGCAGCCTGTGCGTGGTGCTGGACGAGCACGCGGCCCGGGGCGAGCCTTTCCATATGTATTACAGCAGCCGGCGGCACAACCACCCCGCCTTGAGGACGCTGGTGGACATCATCCGACGCCAGCAGTCTCTGGGCGAGTTGCGCTAGTTACACGCCGCCGGCCTGCACGCCCAGCCGGTACACCGTGGTTTGCCGGTACACCCGGCCCGGCCGCAGCACCACCGCCTCGGCGTTTGGCCCGTTGATCTGGTTCGGATACGCCTGCGCCTCCAGGCAGAAACCGTCGTGTATCGCGTACGGCGCCGCTCCCTTGCCCCGCACGCCGGCGAGGAAATTGCCGCTGTAAAACTGCAAGCCGGACTCGGTGGTCGACACCGTCAGCTCGCGCCCGGACGCCGGGTCGCAGACCCACGCCACTGCGCGCAGCGCGCCGGCCGGTCCCACGCAATAGTTGTGGTCGAAGCCCTTGAACTGCGCCAGTTGCGGCTCCGGCCAGCCCAGCCGCGGCCCGATCGGCGCGGCCTGGCGGAAGTCGAAGGCGCTGCCCGCCACCGCCTCCTCGCGGCCGTACGGGATGCACTCGCCGTCGATCGGCAAATAGCTGTCGGCGGCGATGCGCAGCAAATGGTCGCCGATGCCGGCGACGCCGCCGTTCAGGTTGAAGTAGCCGTGCGAGGTCAGGTTGACCGGCGTCGGCGCGTCGGTGCGGGCCTCGTAAGCTATGCTCAGGCTGCCGTCGTCGGCGAGCCGGTAGCGCACCTGCACTTGCAGGTTGCCGGGATAGCCGCCGTCGCCGTCGGGCGACTCGTGGCGCAGCAGCAGGCCGCCGTCCTCGGCCTGCACCCGCCACTGCGCCAGGTGCAGGCCGACCAGGCCGCCGTGCAGGTGGTTGGCGCCGTCGTTGCGGTCGAGCCGGTAGGTGGCGCCGTCCAATTCAAAACGGGCGCCGGCGATGCGGTTGGCGCAGCGCCCCACCAGCGCGCCGAAGTACGGCGCGTTGCCGGCGTAACCGGCCTCGTCGGGAAAGCCGAGCAGCACGTCGGCGACCTTGCCGTAGCGGTCGGGCGCGTGCCACGAGCGCAGCGTGCCGCCGCGCGCGCTGATGGTAACGCGCATGTCGGCGCCGTTGCGCAGGGTGTAAAGGTGGTCGTCGGCGGTTGGGTTCAGTATGGTCATGGGCATGGTGGGCGTGGTCATGGAAGGGGTGGCGCCGCCGCGACGGCGGCGGCTGGAATGTGAATGGCCGCCGCGGCGGCCTGCGCGGCGCGCTCCTGGTATTCGCGCGGCGTGCAACCGAGTTCGCGCTTGAACACCGCGTGCATGTACTGCACCGTGGTGAAGCCGCAGCCGACGGCGATGTCGGCGATGTTGCCCGGCTCGCGCGCCAGGATCGCCTTGGCGGCGTCGAGCTTGAAGCGCAGGATCTCGTCGTGCACGCTGCGCCCGAGCTCCTGGCGGAAGTGCGATTCCAGCGAGGAGCGCGACACGCCGACGTAGTCGGCCACCTGTTCGGTCTTGATGCCCTGGCAGGCGTACTGGCGGATGAAGTGGCGCGCCTGCATCACGTGCGGGTGCTGGAAGGGTTCGTGCCGGCTCGACGCCAGCACGTTCAGGCCGGTCGGCGGCACCAGGATGCGGGTGCCGTCCAGGCGCGCGCCGTTGAGCATTTGGTGCAGCAGGTGGGCGGCGGTGCGGCCCATCTCCTGCGCGCCCTGGATCACCGAGCTGAGCGGAATGCGCGTCAGCATGCGCGCCAGCGGGTCGTTGTCGATGCCGATCAACGCCACCTGCTCGGGCACGGCGATGCCGGCGCGCATGCAGGCCTGCATCAACTGGCGCGCGCGGGCGTCGCTGACGGCGATGATGCCGATCGGCTTGGGCAGGCTGTGCAACCACTCGACCTGCTGCTCGACCGCCTCGTCCCACGACGGCGCGCTGGTGCTCTGGCCGCGGTACACCAGCGGCTCCATGCGGTCGCGCCGCAGCAGGCTGCAAAAGGCCTTTTCGCGCTCCTGTGCCCAGCGGTTGACGTCCGCCTCGGGCAGGCTGAAACAGGCGAAGCGGGTCAGGCCGGCCTCGATCAGGTGCTCGTAGGCCAGCTTGATCAGCTTGAAATTGTCGGTCGCCACGTAGGGCACCCGCGCCGGGTAGTCGGCGCCGTCCTGGTAGGAGCCGCCGACGGCCACCACCGGCAGCGCGCTGCGCGCCAGCGCCCGGCACACGGCCGGGTCGTCGAAGTCGGCGATGATGCCGTCGCCGCGCCAGCGCTCGATGCCCGGCAGGCGCAGGCGGAAGTCCTCCTCCAGGTACAGGTCCCACGACACCCGCGTGGTGTGCAGGTAGGCGGCGATGCCGGCGATGATCTCGCGGTCGTACACCTTGTTGCCGTTGAACAGCAAGGCGATACGGTGCGCGGTCGGCATCTTCAGCATGCGGCTTTCTCCTGGTGGACTTCAGCGTCGACGTCAGCGCCGGCCCGAACGCGTGCTGACGTCGACCCACACTGCGACAGTCAGAATACTGCCTTTCACGATCATCTGCCAGTAGGTATCGACGTCGAGCATCGACATGCCGTTGTCCAGGCTGGCCATGACCAGCGCGCCGATCAGCGCGCCGTAGACGGTGCCGTAGCCGCCGCGCATCGAGGTGCCGCCGATGAAGCAGGCGGCGATGGCGTCCAGCTCGCTAAAGGTGCCGGCCGACGGCGAACCGGCCGCCAGCCGGCCGGTGTTGATCAAGCCGGCCAGCGCGCACATCAGGCCCATGATGCCGAAGATCCACAGCTTGACGGCGCGCACGTCGATGCCGGACAAGCGGGTCGCCTCCATATTACTGCCGACGGCGTAGATGCGCCGGCCGAACACGGTTTGCGTGGTCATGTAGCTGAACACGCCCAGCAACGCCAGCAACATCAGCACCGGCAGCGGAATGCCCTCGTAGCCGTTGAGGGTGCGCACGAATACCAACAGCAGCGCGCCGATGGCCAGCACGCGCAGCGCGTCGCGCCAGGCCGGCGCCTGCGCCAGGCCGTGCAGGGCGCGGCCGGCGCGCTGGCGCCAGGCCAGCCAGGCCGCCAGCGCGAACAGCGCCGCGCCCAGGACCACGCCGGGCGGCGCCGGCAGGTAGCCCTGGCCCAGTTGCACCAGGTCGTTCGACACCGGGGCCACGGTGATGCCGCCGGTGACGCCCAGCAGCACGCCGCGGTAGGCCAGCATGCCGCCCAGGCCGACGATGAAGGACGGAATGCCGCGGTAGGCGGTCAGGTAGCCGTTGAACAGGCCCAGCAGCAGGCCGCAGGCCAGCACGACGGCCAGCGTCAACGGCAGCGGCAGGTGGTGCGTCACGTTCAGCACGGCGGCGACGCCGCCCAGCAGCCCCAGCATCGAGCCGACCGACAGGTCGATCTCGCCGGCGATGATGACCAGCACCATGCCGCAGGCCAGGATGCCGGTCACCGACATCTGCCGCAGCAGGTTCGACAGGTTGCGCGGGGTGACGAAGCCGCCCTCGGTCTTCCAGTAGAAAAAGGCCCAGATCACGGCGATCGCGATCCCCAGCGCCAGCATCTTGTACTGGCTGAACAATTGTTTGATATTGGTATGCTTCATGCCACGTCCCTGTTGCGCATCGGTGATTGGTCCAGCGCGGCGGCCAGCACCATTTCCTGCGTCAAATCCCGGTTGATAAAGTCGCCGCGCAAGCGGCCCTCGCCCATCACCAGCACGCGGTCCGACACGCCCAGCACCTCGGCCAGCTCGGACGACACCATGATGATGGCCACGCCCTGCGCCGCCAGCTCCAGCATCAGCTTGTAGATTTCGTACTTGGCGCCGACGTCGACGCCGCGGGTCGGCTCGTCGAGGATCAGCACGCGCGGCCGCGTCAGCAGCATCTTCGCCAGCACCGCCTTCTGCTGGTTGCCGCCCGACAGGCTGGTGATCGGCAGGCTGGCGCTGGCGGTCTTCAGCTCCAGCCGGGCGATCTGCGCGCGCACCGCGGCGCCCTCGGCGTTGGCGTCGACGCGGCTGTGGCGGGCGAACTGGCCCAGCACCGCCAGCGTGATGTTCTGGCCGACGTCCAGGTCCGGCACGATGCCGTGCTGCTTGCGGTCCTCCGGCACCAGCGCCAGGCCGGCGCGGATCGCCTTCAGCGGCGTGTCGGTGTCGATGCGCCGGCCGTCCAGCCAGACCTCGGCCCGGCAGCGCCCCGGATAGGCGCCGAACAGCGCCGACACCAGTTCGGTGCGCCCGGCCCCGACCAGCCCGGCCACGCCGAGGATCTCGCCGCGGCGCAGCGTGAACGAGACGTCGTCGACGCGCTTGCGCCGCGGGTTGTCGACGTCGTAGCAGGTGACGTTGCGCGCCTCGAACAGCGGCTCGCCCGGCGTGTGCCGGGCCGGCGGATACATCTGGCTCATCTCGCGCCCGACCATCTGCGCGATGATGCGCTCGACGTTCATGTCGCGCATCGGCGTGGTGGCGATGTGCTGGCCGTCGCGGATCACCACGACGGTGTCGCAAATCGCCGCCACCTCGTCGAGCTTGTGCGAGATGTAGATGCAGGTGACGCCCTTGGCCTTCAGCGTCATGATGATGTCGAGCAGCACCGCGATCTCCGACGCCGTCAGCGACGACGACGGCTCGTCGAGGATCAGCAGCTTGGCGTCCTTGTTGAGCGCCTTGGCGATCTCCACCAGCTGCTGGTGGCCGCCGCCGTAGTGCATCACCGGCAGCGCCACGTTCATCTCGGGGATCTTCAGCTCGCGCAGCAGCTCGTCGGCGCGGCGGTACATGGCCGGATAGTTCATGCGCCCGCCGGGCAGCGTCGGCTCGCGGCCCATGAAGATATTCTCGGCCACCGACAACTGCGGCACCAGCATCAATTCCTGGTGGATGATGACGATGCCGGCGGCCTCGGTGTCGCGGATCGACTGCGCCCGCAGCGGCTGGCCGCGCCACAGGATCTCGCCGTCCCAGGTACCGTGCGGATAGACGCCGGACAGCACCTTCATCAGGGTCGACTTGCCGGCGCCGTTCTCGCCGCACAGGCCGATGCACTCGCCGGGGCGCACCTTGATGTCGATACCGTTGAGCGCGCGGACACCGCCGAACTGCTTGACGATGCCCCTCATTTCGAGCAAATAATCGGACATGCTAAGCCTCTTGGAATATCGTGTCGTAGGTCGGATCAGCGGCACGCGTAATCCGACCATGTTGGCCGAAGCGCGACGCGCTGCTCTGGGCCAGCGTTGTCGGGTTAGCCAAGCCGTGTAACGGGTTCCGGCCAACCCGACCTACGGAAATAGCGCCCCAGCCTTGCCGCCGTCGCTTACTGCGCGCTGAGCTGCGCCTTGGTGTAGAAGCCGTCGTCAACCAGGATGTTGATGTTGGCCTTGGTCAGCGGGGTCGGCTTGAGCAGCACGGTGCTGACTTTTTTCAGGCCGTTGTCGTAGCTCGAGTTGTAGGCCGGCTTTTCGCTGCGCGCCAGTTGCACCGCCAGCGTGGCCGCCTCCGAGGCGATGGTCTTGAGCGGCTTGTACACCGTCATCGCCTGGGTCCCGGCGATGACGCGCTTGACCGCCGCCAGGTCGGCGTCCTGGCCCGACACCGGCACCTTGCCGCTGAGCTTTTGCGCCGCCAGCGCCTGGATCGCGCCGCCGGCGGTGCCGTCGTTGGAGGCGACGATGGCGTCGATCTTGTTGTTGTTGGCCGTCAGCGCGTTCTCGACGATGGACAGCGCCTCCGACGCGCTCCAGTCCTTGACCCACTGCTGGCCGACGATCTTGATGTCGCCGCGGTCGATGAAGGGCTTGAGCACCTTCATCTGGCCTTCGCGCAGCATCTTGGCGTTGTTGTCGGTCGGCGCGCCGCCCAGCAGGTAGTAGTTGCCCTTCGGCTGCACCTTGGTCACGCCCTCGGCCTGCATCTCGCCGACCTTCTCGTTGTCGAACGAGATATAGGCGTCGATGTCGGCGTTCAAAATCAGGCGGTCGTACGACAGCACCTTGATGCCGGCCTTCTTCGCTTCCTTCACCGTGTTGTTCAGCACGGTGGCGTTGAACGGCACGATCACCAGCACGTCGACGCCGCGCGAGATCAGGTTCTCGATCTGCGAAATCTGCCGCTGTTCGCTGGCGTCGGCCGACTGCACGAACACCTTGGCGCCCAGCTTCTCGGCCGAGGCGACGAAGAAGTCGCGGTCGCGGGTCCAGCGCTCGACGCGCAGGTCGTCGATGGAAAAGCCGATCTTCGGGTTCTTGGCGTCGGCGCTGGCGGTGCCGCTGGCGCAGGCCATCATCAGGGTCAGGGCGGACAGGACGGCGGTGCTGAGGATCTTGTTCATTACTGTGTCTCCTAGAGGATTTTTTTTAACTACGGATGCGACGGGTGAAAACGGTTAGTGGTTGTGCCGCGGCAGCGCCTGCCCCACGGCGCGGTACTGCAAGGCCAATTCCAGGCAGGCGCCGCTTTCCAGCTGGCCCACCGTGGCGCGGTAAATCTCTTGCCACGGCGTCTGGCTGGGCGGCACCGGCGGCCGCGGCTCCTGGTGGCGCTTCTCCAGCTCGGCGGCGTCGACCAGCATGTCGCAGCGGCCCTGGTTCAGGTCGATACGGATGGTGTCGCCGCTGCGCAGGTAGGCCAGGCCGCCGCCGGCGGCGCTTTCCGGCGACGCGTTGAGGATCGACGGGCTGTCCGAGGTGCCGGACTGGCGGCCGTCGCCCAAGGTCGGCAGGTTCATCACGCCGCGCTTGAGCAGCGCGTCCGGCGGCTGCATATTGACCACCTCGGCCGAGCCGGGCCAGCCGATCGGACCGCAGCCGCGCATCACCAGGATGCTGTTCTCGTCGATCTCCAGCGCCGGGTCGTTGATGCGGGCGTGGTAGTCGGCCGAGCCGTCGAACACCACCGCGCGCGCCTCGAACACGCCCTCGCTGCCGGGCTTGCTCAGATAGCGCGCGCGGAACTCCGGCGAGATCACGCTGGTCTTCATGATGGCGAAGTCGAACAGGTTGCCGCTCAGCGCCAGGAAGCCGGCGCGCTGCTTCAGCGGCGCCGCGTAGCGGCAAATCATTTCGCGGTCGCCGCTTTCGCGCCCGGCCAGGTTGTCGGCCATGCTCAGCCCCGTCACCGTGGGACGCCCGGCGCGCAGTCGGCCGGCCTGCAGCAGCTCCCACATCACGGCCGGCACGCCGCCGGCGCGGTGGAAGCGCTCGCCCAGGTATTTCCCGGCCGGCTGCATGTTCAGCAGCAGCGGCACGTCGTAACCGTATTCCATCCAGTCGCTTGAGTGCAGCGCGACGCCGGCGTGGCGCGCCATCGCCATCAGGTGCGGCTGGGCGTTGGTGGAGCCGCCGATGGCGGCGTTGACGACGATGGCGTCGAGGAAGGCGTCGCGCGTCAGCACGCTCGACGGGCGCAGGTCCAGCCGCGCCATCTCGACGATGCGGCGCCCGGTTTCGTAGGCGATCTGGCCGCGCTCGCGGTACGGCGCCGGAATCGCCGAGCAACCGGTCAGCGACATGCCCAGCGCCTCGGCCAGCGCGTTCATGGTCGACGCCGTGCCCATGGTGTTGCAGTGGCCGGCCGACGGCGCCGACGCCGCCGCGATTTCCAGGAATTTCGCGCCGTCGATTTCGCCGGCGGCCATCTGGCGCCGGCCCTTCCAGATCGCCGCGCCGGAGCCGACCAGTTCGCCGTCCAGCCAGCCGTCCAGCATCGGCCCGCCGGACAGCACGATGGCCGGAATGTCGACCGTGGCGGCGGCCATCAGCTGCGCCGGCGTGGTCTTGTCGCAGCCGGTGGTGAGCACCACCGCGTCGATCGGATAGCCGTGCAAAATCTCCACCAGGCCCAGGTAGGACAGGTTGCGGTCCAGCGCGGCGGTCGGGCGGCGGCAGTTCTCGAAGATCGGATGCAGCGGGAATTCCATCGGAATGCCGCCGGCGTCGCGGATACCGTCGCGCACCCGCTTGGCCAGCTCCACATGGATACGGTTGCACGGGCTGATGTCGCTGCCGCTCTGGGCGATGCCGATGACCGGCCGGCCCGAGCGCAGCTCCGCCGCCGTGACGCCGTAGTTCATGAAGCGCTCCAGGTACAGCGCCGTCAGGTCGATGTGGTCCGGGTTGTCGAACCAGTCCTGCGAGCGGTAGCGGCGCGCCGCCTTGAGGTCGGCGTCCTTCACGCGCCGTACCAGCCGGCGTCGACGAAGTAATTGCGGCCGGTGCACTTGGCGGCGTTGTCGGAGGCCAGGAACAGCGCCAGCGCGGCGACGTCCTCCGGCTCGACGCGCTCCTGCAGGCACTGGCCGGCGAGGATTTGCAGTTCGGCCTGCGGCGTGTGCCACAACTGCGTCTGGCGCGGCGTGCGCACCGCGCCCGGGATGATGCAGTTGACGCGGATGCGCTGCGGGCCGAGGTCGCGCGCCAGGCCGCGGGTCAGGCCCTCGATGCCGGCCTTGGCGGTCATGTACAAGGTCAGGTTGGCCTGCGCCAGGTGCCAGGAGATCGAACCGAGGTTGAGGATCACGCCGCCGCCGGCCTTGTGCATCGCCGGCGCCACCGCCTGCGCGCAAAAGAACTGGTGGCGCAGGTTGACGGCGATGCGCTCGTCCCAGTAGGCCGGGGTGACGTCGGCGACCTGGTGGCGGTCGTCGTTGGCGGCGTTGTTGATGAGGATATCGATCGGGCCGACGTCCTTTTCGATGGCGGCGAAGGTGGCCGCCAGCTGGTCGAGGTCCATCAGGTTGCAGTGCCTGAAAGCGGGCGGGTACGCCAGCGCGCCGAGGCGGTTGGCGAGTTCTTGCGAGGCGGCGTCGGCGATGTCGAGGAAGACCACCTGGGCGCCCTGCAGGGCGAAGGCTTCGACGATGGCCGAGCCGATGCCGGTGCCGCCGCCGGTGATAACGACGCGCTTGTGCGCCAGGCTTGAATAGCTTGCGTAAATCATGATGTCTCTCGTGTTTTATGGTTGGTTGATGCGCTTCGTTTGCGAGCCGGCGCGCCGCCTAATTGAGCAGGCCGCGCCGCGCCAGGCTGGCGTACAGCGCGCGCACGCCCAGCGTCCAAGCCGGTATCGCGTCGCAGCGCCGGACGTGGTTGACCAGCGCGCCCAGCGACGCGGTGGCGATGGTGACGCGGTCGCCCAGGTGGTGGGTGAAGCCGGCGCCGGCGGCGTCGCGGTCCTGGATCGGCGAGAACATCGTGCCGAGGAAAAGCATGAAGCCGTCCGGGTATTGGTGGTGGCTGCCGTACGCCTGGCCGGCCAGGTCGAGCGGGTCGCGGCTGATTTCGCGCATGAAGCTGGCGCCGTCGAGGCGGAAGCCGTCGTCGGCGCCCTCGATGAGCAGCGTCACTTCGGCGTTGCGGATGGTGTCGAGCGTGAAATCGCCGTCGAACAGGCGGATGAAGGGGCCGATCGCGCAGGAACCGTTGTTGTCCTTGGCCTTGCCGAGCAGGAGCGCGCTGCGGCCCTCGACGTCGCGCAGGTTGACGTCGTTGCCGAGCGCGGCGCCGCGTACCCGGCCGCGGCTGTCGACCGCCAGCACGATCTCCGGCTCCGGGTTGTTCCATTGCGAATCCGGGTGCAGGCCGACGTCGGCGCCGCAGCCGACGGCCGACATCGGCTGCGACTTGGTGAACACCTCGGCGTCGGGGCCGATGCCCACTTCCATGTACTGCGACCAGGCGCCGCGCTGTTGCAGTTCCCGCTTCAGGTTCAGCGCCGCCGTCGAGCCGGGACGCAGCGCCGACAGGTCGGCGCCCAGCGTCGCTTGCAGGGCGCCGCGCAACTCGGCGGCGCGGGCGGCGTCGCCGCCGGCCTGCTCCTCGATCACGCGTTCCAGCAGGCTGACGGCGAAGGTGACGCCGCAGGCCTTGATCGCCTGCAAGTCGCACGGCGCCAGCAGCAGCGGCGCGCCGGATTCGGGCTGGGCCAGCAGCGCGTTGTCGAGCAGCGCCAGCACCGAACCGAGCGACTCGCCGGGGGCGTGGCGGGCCAGCGCGACCGGGTCGGCGCTGTCGAGCAGGTCGGCCACGGTGGGCGCCGCCGCCGTGATGTCGAACACCTCGCCGGCGCGCACCGCCACCACGCACGGGCCGTCGACGGGGGCGCCGCGCCAGACCCGGCCTACCAGGACGGCGTGGTGTGAATCGGCGGGTAACAACGAGGCGGCGGCGATAGCTTGCATAGACTTTCCCATGTGCGGTTGAAGCGGCTTGAATGATCGGACCGGAACGATTCTGCGCGCAGCGGGCGGGTGCCGCAATTATGAAAATCACCAATCCGGCTCATGATTATTGCGGGCGCAAAAGGGCCGCGGACGGGCGAAAAAACGGCGGGGAATGGGGAATGGAGGTGCCGCGGGAACACGCGGAAAACCGGCGGCAAAGAACCGGGTTCGGACCTTCAGGTCCGAACCCGGCTTTTGCAACCGGTTTTGATGTTGCTAGACGACGCCGCTCGGAAAGAGCCAAGCAGGGCCAAGGGCCGGCGTCGCCGCTACGGCATTAGAACCAGGCTTCGACTTGCAGGCCGAACGAGGTGCCGCTGGTCGAGCCGCCGAACACGCCGGTCGACGACAGCGTGCTGCCCTTGTTGCTGATATCGGCGGCTTTTTGCGCGGCGTCGTTCCACTTGGCGTAGGTAACGAAGGCGCGCAGTTCGGGACGGGCCCAGAAACCCTTGCCCTGCGTCAGCGCTGGCGCGAAGGTGACCTTGGTCAGCTTCTGCGTTTCGCCGCCGTTGCCCGGCTTGACGGTGTCGTGGCCGAAGTCGACGATCAGCTTGACGTTTTCGTTGATCGCGTAGACCGGACGCACGCCGACCGAGGTCCAGGTGGAGCTGGCGCCGTTGTCCTTGTCGCGCTGCCACAGGCCAACCAGCGAACCGCTGAACTCCGGCGTGATTTGCCAGATGATGTTGTCGAAAATGCGGGTGCGCTTGACGTCGGACGAGGCGCCGGTGTCGGTGCCGCCCATTTTGATGCCCGAGCCGCTACCGTATTGCAGCGCCAGCGTGTTGTCGCCGCCCAGCAGCTTGTCTTGCTTGTGCACCACCGAGAACGACCAGCCGTCTTCGACGCGCTTGGCGTCGTTGTCGTTTTTCTGGTCGCCGCTGATGATGGTCGCGTCGAGTTTCAGGGAGCCGCCCGGATTGACCGGAATGCCTTCGTAGATGAAGCTGTGGCGGGTCGCCGCGACGCTCTGGTTGATGTCGTTGCGGAACAGCGCGTAGCTGAACTTGCCCGGGCCCATCGCGATACCGGCGATACCACCGCCGACGCCGTCGCCGTGCAGGTATTTGAAGTCAAGCACGTGGATGTCGGGACGGTCGTAGAAACGCTTGCCGATCCAGGCGGTGGAGCCTTGCAGGAACGGCACGTTCTTCGCTTCCACCATCATCTGCGCCAGTTCCAGCTTGTTGTCGCTGCCGACGTCCGAGGTCGGGCTGTAGATCGAGGTCATGACGGTGCCGACGAAGCTCGAACCGTTGGCCGATTTCGCCAGTTCCTTGGTGTAACCGAATTCGCCGTACAGGTCGCACTCGTTACCGAAACGGTATTTCGGTACGCCCTCCAGGCCGAAGCAAGCCTGGCTGCCGCCAGCGTCGTTGCTGCCGACGCCGGCGCGGAAGTAACCGCTAAATGTGCCTTCGGCGTCACCGGCGTGGGCCGTGGTTGCGCAGCAAGCCAGGGCGGCGGCGACGGCTAAGGTTTTTTTGAACAGTTGTTGCATGTAAAGTCTCCTGCGAATCTAGGTTATAAAGTCCTGTGGACTGTTTTTTGACGACGCTTTTACTGCGGGGGGTACGAGTGGCCCGTTACGCTTTCAGGGAACAAGAGCGCTTCGCACCACCAGGCACTACAAAAAACGTTAAAACAGCTGGCGCCGCCGGCTGGCGCCAAGGAGGGATTGCTCCCTAGCACCAGCCCGCGTCGACGATAAACTCTTGCGATGTGCACATGGCGCTATCGTCCGCCGCCAGGAACATCACCATCGAAGCGATGTGCGCCGGCATCAGCTTGCCCGGCAAACACTGGTTCTTCTTAATCTCTACCTCGGCCGCGTCGTCGACCCACAGCTCGATCTGGCGCTCCGTCATCACCCAGCCCGGCGTCACCGTATTGACGCGGATGCCGTGCGCGCCCAAGTCGCGCGCCAGGCCGCGGGTCAGGCCCACCACCGCCGCCTTCGAGGTCGCGTAGGCCGGATAACCGCCGCCCTTGACGTGCCAGGAAATCGAGCTGACGTTGATGATCGAGCCGCCGCCCTTGCGCTTCATGCCCTCCAACACCGACTGGCAGGTGAAAAACATCGGCCGCTGGTTGATCGCGATGCGCTCGTTCCAATACTCCACCGTGACGTTCTCGAGCTGGTGGCGCTGGTCGTTGGCGGCGTTGTTGACCAACACGTCGAAGTCGCCGATGCGCCCGGCCAGCTCCGCCATCACCGCCTGCAGGGCCGGGATGTCGGTGATGTCGCAATGGCGGAACAGCGGCGCCGTCGCGCCGTGCGCCGCCACCTGCGCGCACAGCGCCTCGCTACACTCGACGGCGATGTCGACGAAGGCCACCAGCGCGCCCTGCGCCGCGAATTCGCGGACCAGGGCGGCGCCGATACCGCTGCCGCCGCCCGTCACAAACACCCGCTTGCCCTTCAAACTGGCGTAACTGGCCATCTGGCTCATGTTCTTGCTCTCCATGTTCTTATTCCCGTACCAGCTGGCCGTCGCGGCGGCGCCAGGCGCCGTTGCCGGCGGCATCGCGCAGGGCCGGCGGCAACAGAGCCTGGTCCAGGTTCTGGTACGACACCGGGCGCAGGAAACGCTGGATCGCCGCGGTCCCGACCGAGCTGCTGCGCCCGTCCGAGGTGGCCGGAAACGGCCCGCCGTGCACCATCGCCGATACCACCTCGACCCCGGTCGGGAAGCCGTTGGCCAGGATGCGGCCGGCCTTGCGCTCCAGAATCGGCAGCAACTGGCGGGCGGCGTCGACGTCGCCGGCGTCCATCTGCAAGGTCGCCGTCAACTGCCCCTCCAGGCTCTCGGCGATCTGGCGCATCTGCTCGGGGTCGCTACAGGCGACCATCAGCGTGGCCGGGCCGAAGATTTCCTCCGACAACGCCGGGTCCGCCAAGAATGCCGTGCCACTGGTAAGAAACATGGCGGGCTGGCCTTTGCCGTCGGCCTGCCCGGGCGCCGCGTCCAGCAAAGCGGACACGTCCGCATGGTTCGCCAGATGCCGCACGCCGCGCTGATAGTTGCCGGCAATCGCCGGTGTCAGCATGGTTCCCGCTGGAGCGCCGCCCAGTGCCTGTTTGGCGCTGGCGCAAAAACGCTCGAAATCCTGCCCCTGGATGCCCAGCACCAGGCCGGGGTTGGTACAGATTTGTCCTACCCCCATTGTAAGCGAATTGATAAGACCAATTGCGATTTCATCGCCCCTGGCGGCCAATGCCTGTTGTAATACGAACACAGGGTTAATGCTGCTCATTTCCGCGTACACCGGGATCGGCTGCGAGCGAGCGGCGGCAATCGCCATCAAGGCCATGCCGCCGGCGCGCGAGCCGGTGAAGCCGACGGCCTGGATTGCCGGGTTGCGTACCAATTCTTCGCCGACCGCGTTGCCGACCCCGGTCAACAGGGAGAAAACGCCGGCCGGCATGGCGCACTCGCGCACCGCCAGCTGGATGGCGCGGCCAACCAGTTCGGACGTGCCGGGGTGGGCCGGATGGCCTTTGACGACCACCGGGCAACCGGCGGCGAGGGCGGCGGCGGTGTCGCCGCCGGCCACCGAAAACGCCAGCGGGAAGTTGCTGGCGCCGAATACGGCGACCGGGCCGAGGCCGATCATGCGCATGCGCAAATCGGCGCGCGGCGGCGTGCGCTGCGGCAGCGCGCTGTCGATGCGGACGTCGTTCCACGAACCTTCGCGCAACAGGTCGGCGAACAGCTTGAGCTGGTTGACCGTGCGGCCGCGTTCGCCTTCAAGGCGGGCGCGCGGCAGGCCGCTCTCGGCCATCGCGCGCACGATCAAGTCGTCGCCCAGCGCGACGATCTGCGCGCCGATGGCTTCCAGAAATGCGGCGCGCGCCGCGTCGGCGGTGGCGCGGAAGGCGTCGAAGGCGCCCTGCGCGGCGGCGCACGCGGCCGCGATCTGGCCCGCCGACACCGTGTGGAAGGGCGGCTCGATGGACGCGCCTTTGGTGGGGTCGAACGCCAAAAAGGAAGCGCCGCTTCCCGTCACGCCGTCGCCGCCGATTAAGGCCTGGCCTGTAATATTCACTGTTGTTCCCGTCATAAAAAATGTGTGCTTGTGTTGACCGTTCGCAGTTCGTAGGTCGGCTTAGCGCAGCGTAACCCGACCTACGAAGTCAAAATCAAAACCGTCGTGTCATAGCGTCGTCACCGGCGCCTGCGCCAGTTCCTTCAGAGCCAGCTGGTTGCGCAGCGCCGGGCCGAACGCCGGCGCTTCGATTTCAAAGGTTTCGCCGGGCTGCACGCTGACGCCGTCGGCGAAGCTGAGCGTGGCGGTGCCGAAGAAGTGGATGTGGACGTCGCCCGGCCGCTTGAACAGCGGATACTTGAAGTGGTGGTATTCCAGGTTGGCGATGCTGTGCGACATGTTCTGTTCGCCGCTGATGAACGGCTTTTCCCAGCGCAGCGCGCCGTCGGCGCTGTAAATGCGCGAGGTGCCGGCGACGTGGGCCGGCAGTTCGCCCACCAACAGCGCCGGGCCGACGCCGCAGGCGCGCAGCTTCGAATGCGCCAGGTACAGGTAGTTCTGGCGCTCGGTGACGTGGTCGGAGAATTCGTTGCCGATCGCATAGCCGACGCGGCAAGGCTGGCCGTTGTCGTCGATGACGTACAGGCCGGCGATTTCCGGCTCTTCGCCGCCGTCGAGCGCGAAGTCGGGCATGGCCAAAGGCTGGCCGCTGGCGGCCACCACCGAGCCGTCGCCCTTGTAGAACCACTCCGGTTGCGCGCCGAGTTGGCCCGGCGCCGGTTTGCCGCCTTCGACGCCGAGGCGGAACATTTTCATGCTGTCGCTCAGCGCGCCGACGTCGCCGTCGATTTTCTTGTGCATGGCGTCGCGCGCGTCGGCGCTGCCCAGGTGGGTCAGGCCGGTGCCGGTGACGAAGCAGTGCGCCTGGTCGGCATGGTCGAGCGGCGCCAGCAGGCGGCCTTCGGCGGCCACTTGCTGGTAGGAGCAGGTGGCGGCGCCGACCGATTCGGCGGCCAGCGCGGCCAGCCCGCCGCCGCGGCGGATCGCCGCCCGGGCCAGCGCGTAGGTCGAGTCGAAACCGTCGATGACGCGGATGGTGTCTTGCTCCAGCACGCCGGCGCGGCGCCGACCCTGCGGGTCCTTAAACTGTACCAACAACATGGTGTGTCTCCTGATAGTGTATTTTTAATGCGAATGCTTGGGCACGGCGGAGCCGCGGTGGCCGACCAGGAAGTCGAAGTCGCAGCCTTCGTCGGCCTGCAGCACGCGGTCGATATACAGTTGCTGGTAGCCGCTCTTCATGCTCGGCGCCGCGCGCTCGGCGCGCTCGGCCAGGCGGCGCGCCATCTCGTCGGCGCCGATGTCCAGGTTCAGGCTGCCTTCGTAGCAGTCGAGCGCGATCCAGTCGCCGTCCTGGACGATGCCGAGCGGCCCGCCGGCGGCCGCTTCCGGCGCCACGTGCAAGACCACGGTGCCGTAGGCGGTGCCGCTCATGCGCGCGTCCGAGATGCGCACCATGTCCTTGACGCCCTGCGCCAGCAGCTTCGGCGGCAAGCCCATGTTGCCCACCTCGGCCATGCCGGGATAACCTTTCGGGCCGCAGTTCTTCATCACCAGCACCGAGCTGGCGTCGACGTCCAGGTCGGGGTCGACGATGCGCGACTTGTAGTGGTCGAAGTCCTCGAACACCACGGCGCGGCCGCGGTGGCGCATCAGCTCCGGCGAGGCCGCAGACGGTTTCAACACGGCGCCGCGCGGCGCCAGGTTGCCGCGCAGGATGCAGATGCCGCCGTCGGCCAGCAGCGGATTGTCGAGCTGGCGGATGACCTCGTCGTTGTAGACCGGCGCCTCGGCGCAGTTGTCCCACAGGCTCTTGCCGTTGACGGTCAGCGCGTCCTTGTGCGGCACCAGGCCGCCCTCGCCCATGCGGCGGATCACGCCCGGCAGGCCGCCGGCGTAATAGAACTCTTCCATCAGGAAACGCCCCGACGGCAGCAAATCGACGATGGTCGGCGTGCCGCGGCCGACCCGGGTCCAGTCTTCCAGCTCCAGCGGCACGCCCATGCGCCCGGCGATCGCCTTCAGGTGGATCACCGCGTTGGTCGAGCCGCCGATGGCGGCGTTGACGCGGATGGCGTTCTCGAACGCCTCGCGGGTCAGCACCTTCGACAGGCGCAGGTCCTCGAACACCATTTCGACGATGCGGATGCCGGACATGTGCGCCAGAATATAGCGGCGCGAGTCGACCGCGGGAATGGCCGCGTTGTGCGGCAGCGAGGTGCCCAGCGCCTCGGCCATGCAAGCCATGGTCGACGCCGTGCCCATGGTGTTGCAGGTCCCCGCCGAACGGGACATGCCCGATTCGGCCGACATGAATTGGTGCATCGTCATTTCGCCGGCCTTGACCGCCTCGTGCAACTGCCAGACGGCGGTGCCGGAGCCGATGTCCTTGCCCTCGAACTTGCCGTTCAACATGGGGCCGCCGCTGACGACGATGGTCGGAATGTCGACGCTGGCGGCGCCCATCAACAACGCCGGTGTGGTTTTATCGCAACCGACCAGCAACACGACGGCGTCCATCGGGTTGCCGCGGATCGATTCCTCGACGTCCATGCTGGCCAGGTTGCGGGTCAACATGGCGGTCGGGCGCAGGTTCGACTCGCCGCTGGAAAACACCGGGAACTCGACCGGGAAGCCGCCCGCCTCCAGGATGCCGCGCTTGACGTGCTCGGCGAGCTTGCGGAAATGCGCGTTGCAGGGCGTCAGCTCGGACCAGGTGTTGCAGATGCCGATGATCGGCTTGCCCTGGAACTCGTGGTCGGGAATGCCCTGGTTCTTCATCCAGCTGCGGTACATGAAACCGTTCTTGTCTTGCGTGCCGAACCATTCAGCCGAACGCAGCGCCACTTTTTTCTTTTCCGACATTTCCGTATTCCCTATGATGTTTGCTTGCGAGGCCGGACCCTTATCGACAGCCAGGCTGATGTGTAGGGAATACTAAAGCGTCCATTGATATCTTTCTAATCAATTTTTTGCGCTTCCCGATACCCGATTTGATATCTATCACCCAACACCAAAGTGCTTGCCCGCGCAGCATCGGTACACGAGGTAAATCGAGCGCACAGCACAGGCGCGTGCCACGGAGGGGCCGGACCCGAGGGTGTGGCGCCAGCCGACATATCCGTTTAGATATCGAATGGCATTAAAAAATCATTAGAAAGATATCGGAGACCAAATTAGTATCGTTGCATCGCATAAAAACTGATCGTCGGTGCGAGCCTGAAAAAGATCCAAATCAACAACAATCTGGAGACAAGTAATGAAAACAGTCAAACTCATCATCGCCGGCATGCTGCTGGGCGGTGTCGCCGTGGCACCGTACGCCGCCGCCCAGAGCAAGGGTCCGATCGGCATTTCGATGCCGACCAAATCGTCGATGCGCTGGATCGCCGACGGCGACAACATGGTGAAGGTGTTCAAGGAACGCGGCTACAAGGCCGACCTGCAATTCGCCGACGACGACATCCCGAACCAGCTGGCGCAAGTGGAAAACATGATCACCAAGGGCGCCAAAGTGCTGGTGATCGCCGCCATCGACGGCACCACGCTGTCGGACGTGCTGCAAAAAGCGGCCGACAAGGGCATCAAGGTGATTTCCTACGACCGCCTGATCCGCGGCACGAAAAACGTCGACTACTACGCCACCTTCGACAACTTCCAGGTCGGCGTGCTGCAAGCGGCCTACATTGAAAAAGCGCTGGACCTGAAGAGCGGCAAAGGCCCGTTCAACATCGAATTGTTCGGCGGCTCGGCCGACGACAACAACGCCCACTTCTTCTACAACGGCGCCATGTCGGTGTTGAAGCCGTACATGGACAAGGGCAAGCTTGTGGTGCGCAGCAAACAGCTGGGCATGGAAAAAGTGGCGACCCTGCGCTGGGACGGCGCCGTCGCCCAGTCGCGCATGGACAACCTGCTGAGCGCCTACTACGGCAAGGACCGCGTCGACGCGGTGCTGTCGCCATATGACGGCCTGAGCATCGGCATCCTGTCGTCGCTGAAGGGCGTCGGCTACGGCACGCCGAAGCAACCGATGCCGGTCGTCACCGGCCAGGACGCCGAGATCCCGTCGGTCAAGTCGATCCTCAACAACGAGCAACGCTCGACCGTGTTCAAGGACACGCGCGAACTGGCCAAGGTCACGGCGAACATGGTGGACGCCATGCTGAGCGGCAAAGCGCCGGTCATCAACGACACCAAGACCTACAACAACGGCGTCAAAGTGGTGCCGTCGTTCCTGCTGAAACCTGTCACCGTCGACAAGTCGAACTGGAAAGAGGTACTAGTCACCGGCAGCGGCTACTACACCGAAGCCCAAGTCAAGTAAGCGAAAACCGGGGACAGACCACGATTTCGGAGAAACATTCTCCGAAATCGTGGTCTGTCCCCGGTGTACGGCGCGCCACACATATCAAAATCGAGACAGGTCATTCTATGAACACTATCCTGGAAATGCGCGGGATAAGGAAGACGTTCCCGGGCGTCGTCGCGCTCGACAATGTCAACCTGAAGGTACGCAGCGG
Organism: Janthinobacterium sp. CG_23.3; assembly: GCF_046115965.1. NCBI lineage: Bacteria > Pseudomonadati > Pseudomonadota > Betaproteobacteria > Burkholderiales > Oxalobacteraceae > Janthinobacterium > Janthinobacterium sp. CG_23.3. Next base: position 36,295 of record NZ_JBJXIB010000045.1, read on the forward strand.
CGAGATCCACGCGATCGTCGGCGAAAACGGGGCCGGCAAGTCAACCCTGATGAAGGTCCTCAGCGGCGTCTACACCCACCACGAATACACCGGCGACATCGACTACCTGGGCCAGACCCGGCAGTTCCGCGACATCAAGGACAGCGAAGCGGTCGGCATCATCATCATCCACCAGGAACTGGCGCTGGTGCCGCTGCTGTCGATCGCCGAGAACCTTTTCCTGGGCAACGAGCCGTCCCGCTTCGGCGTCATCGACTGGGAGCTGGCGCAGCGCAAGACCCGCGAGCTGCTGCAGAAAGTCGGCTTGAACGAGTCGCCGGAAACGCTGGTCACCAACCTCGGCGTCGGCAAGCAGCAATTGATCGAAATCGCCAAGGCGCTGTGCAAGGACGTCAAGCTGTTGATCCTCGACGAGCCCACCGCCAGCCTGAACGAGAGCGACAGCGCGGCCCTGTTGACGCTGCTGCTGGAGTTGAAGGAACAAGGTATTTCCTCGATCCTGATTTCGCACAAGCTCAACGAAATTTCACGCGTCGCCGACGCCATTACGGTGCTGCGCGACGGCAACACGGTCGACAGTTTCGACTGCCGCGCCGAGAGCATCAGCGAGGACCGCATCATTGAAAAAATGGTCGGACGCGAGATGGCCGACCGCTATCCGCCGCGCACGCCGAGCATCGGCGACACCATTTTCGAGGTGCGCGACTGGCGCGTGTTCCACCCGGAGCACGGCGACCGCGAAGTCATCAAAGGCGTCAACTTCCACGCCAGGAAGGGCGAGATCATCGGCATCGCCGGCCTGATGGGCGCCGGGCGCACCGAACTGGCGATGAGCATTTTCGGCCGCTCCTACGGCCAGCGCATCAGCGGCAAGGTATTCAAGAACGGCCGGGAAATCGACGTCGGCACGGTTGGCAAGGCGATCGCCCACGGCATCGCCTACGTCACCGAGGACCGCAAGGGCCTGGGTCTGGTGCTCGACGAGGACATCAAGAAGAACGTCAGCATGGCCAACCTGGCGGCCGTGTCGCGGCGGCTGGTGGTCGACGAGGAGCGCGAGTTCGGCGTGGCCGACGACTACCGCCGCCAGCTGAAGATCCGCTGTTCGAGCGTGCTGCAGCGGGTGGTCAACCTGTCCGGCGGCAACCAGCAGAAGGTGGTGCTGGCGAAGTGGTTGTTTTCGCGGCCCGACGTGCTGATCCTCGACGAGCCCAGCCGCGGCATCGACGTCGGCGCCAAGTACGAGATCTACAGCATCATCAGCGACCTGGCCGCGGAGGGTAAATGCATCATCATGATCTCGTCGGAGATGCCGGAACTGCTCGGCATGTGCGACCGGATCTACGTGATGAACGAAGGCAGTTTCGCAGCAGAACTTAGCGCAGCAAACGCATCGCAGGAAAACATCATGCGTGCGATCGTCAAACATGGAGACAAGAATGGGAAATAAACTCGCCACCGACGCCGCCGAACCGGCCGCCGTCACCGTGGAGCAGGCGCGACAGCAGGGCAAGCCGGCCGCCCCGGCCGCGAAAAGCTACGCCGGCTTCCTCAAAAACAATATGCGCGACTACGGCATGCTGCTGTCGCTGATCGTCATCATGGGCTTCTTCCAGGTGATGACCGACGGCACCCTGATGCAGCCGCTCAACCTGACCAACCTGGTACTGCAGAACAGCTACGTCGTCATCATGGCGCTGGGCATGCTGATGGTCATCGTCGCCGGCCACATCGACCTGTCGGTCGGCTCGGTGGTGGGCTTCATCGGCGCGCTGGCGGCGGTGCTGATCGTCAACTTCAACATGCACTTCGTCCCGGCCAGCATCATTTGCCTGGCCGCCGGCGCGCTCATCGGCGGCGCCCAGGGTTACTTCGTCGCCTTCTTCCGCATCCCCTCGTTCATCGTCACGCTGGCCGGCATGCTGGTGTTCAAGGGTTTGACGCTGGCGCTGCTGGCGGGCCAGTCGGTCGGCCCGTTCCCGCAGGGCTTCCAGATGCTCAGCTCCGGCTTCCTGCCGGACCCGTTCGCCCACGCCGACCTGCGCATGTTGTCGCTGCTGCTGGGCGTGGCGGCCGCCTGCGCCCTGCTCTACACGGCGCTGCGCGCCCGCGCCAGGCAACTCAAGCATGGCATGGAAAACGAGCCGTACGGCTTCTTCCTGGCCAAAAACGCCGTGTTCGCCGCCGTCATCGTCGGCTTTAGCTACCTGCTGGCCACCTACAAGGGCATGCCGAACGTGCTGGTGGTGATGGCGGTGCTGATCGTCGCGTACACCTTCGTGAGCAACCGCACCGTGCTGGGCCGCCGCGTCTACGCCGTCGGCGGCAATGAAAAGGCGGCCAAGCTGTCCGGCATCAAGACCGAGCGCGTCAGCTTTTACACCTTCGTCAACATGGGCATGCTGGCGGCGCTGGCCGGCCTGGTGTTCGCGGCGCGCCTAAACACGGCCACGCCGAAGGCCGGCACCGGCTTCGAACTCGACGTCATCGCCGCCTGCTTCATCGGCGGCGCCTCGGCCTCGGGCGGCGTCGGCAAGGTGATGGGCGCGGTCATCGGCGCCTTCATCATGGGCGTGATGAACAACGGCATGTCGATCATGGGCATTGGCATCGACTACCAGCAAGTGATCAAGGGACTGGTGCTGTTGGCCGCCGTGTTCGTGGACGTGTTCAACAAGAACAAGTAACGCCGAGTAGTAGACCTCGATTGTAGTCCCTCCCCCCTTCCGCCCGTTGCTTGCATCGGGCGTTTTTTATTCGCAATACGAATATTGTATTTTTATTCGCAATACAAGTATATTGCTATTATTCGTTTTTAGAATATATTTTAAATAGCCGTATTCCAGGAATTGCTAGATGAAGCAGCTCATTTCCACAGATAACCAGCTAGGCCATCTATTGCAAGGCCATCGCAAGGCCAAAGGATGGACGCAAGAACAGCTTGCCCAGAAAGCCGGTATCAGTCAGGCGCGTCTGTCCGTTCTTGAACTCAATCCAGGCCGTCTGACCGTGGAGCGCTTAATCCGCATCATGGGCGCACTGGGGCTGGAAATGACGATCCAGGAAAAAGTCGATGCGTCCAGCGAAACAGCCTCGGCCCAACAGTCGGATTGGTGATGGGACGCCCATCAAAAACACAGACGCTGATCGTCTGGATGAACGGAGAGCAAGTAGGCGCCTGGAGCGTGTCCGCACGCGGCGAACCATCGCTTACCTATGCTGAAAGCTGGTTTGCCTCCCCTGCCTTGCGCGCCCTTTCGCTGTCCCTGCCGGCGATCCGCAGCAACCCTTGCGTCCGCGGCAAGGTTGTCGACGATTTTTTCGATAACCTATCTGCCTGATAGCGACATCATCCGAAAACGTCTGCAGTCCAAATTCAAGGCTTCGGACACCGGAGCCTTTGAACTGTTGGCCGCAGTAGGCCGCGATTGTGTTGGGGCCATCCAACTTCTACCGCCGGGCGAAGCGCCCGAAGGATTCGACAGCGTCGACGCGCTTCCCTTGGACGACAGTGGCGTTGAACATCTCTTGCAACGTACAGTCGCTGCTCCGGGCGCCCTGGTGCCCGAGGATAAAGACGATTTGCGCCTCTCTATTGCCGGCGCCCAAGAAAAGACCGCATTGATTTGGCATAGCGGTGCCTGGTGCAAACCGCTGCGGACGACCCCAACCACCCATATCTTCAAGTTGCCGCTAGGCCTGGTCGGCAATCGCCGCGCCGAAAGGTAAAAATGGCGATGGCTTGGCTCGGCAAGAAACGGCATTATCTTGCGGACGGCATACAACGCCAGGGCGATTGCATGAAGGCGAAGGTGTAGCCGATGGCGAAGTTGGCAAATATTGCTTGTAAACTCGTTGAGAAAGGCGTTTACTCTCAATATTT
>NZ_JBJXIB010000046.1:0-39904 GCF_046115965.1 Janthinobacterium sp. CG_23.3
TATCCAAAACACGCAAAGCCAGGCCGAAGCCGCACAAGCACATGGCCCAAAAACCATGTTAAAAGGTTGGAAAATCCTTAACTTGGGTGGATTGGGTCAGACCCTCGGGGCCTGACCCCGGCCCTTCGCCTTGGCTTGATTTGCAGCGTTGCCGGCCCGCTCACTAAACGCGGTGTTGGCAGCGCCACTTGTTCGGCAGGCGTAAAAAAAGGCAGCCGAGGCTGCCCTTTTTTCGTGCTGCTTGCCGCTGCGCTTAGTGTTTCGCGCGCAGTTTGGCGATCGCCGCCAGTTGGCCGATCGCCGCTGCCAGTTCGGCTTGCGCCTTGGCGTAGTCGATGCCCGAATCTTTGTTCAGCAGCATCTCTTCCGCGCGTTTCTTGGCTTCGCTTGCTTTCGCTTCGTCCAAGTCCTTGCCGCGGATCGCGGTGTCGGCCAGTACGGTCACGGCGTTCGGCTGCACTTCCAGCAGGCCGCCGGCGACGAAGACGAACTCTTCTTCAGCTTGGCCGACTACCTTGATGCGGACCGCGCCCGGACGGATGCGGGTGATCAACGGCGTGTGCTTGGGGTAGATCCCCAGCTCGCCCGCTTCGCCCGGCAACGCGACGAATTCCGCCTCGCCTGAAAAAATCAGTTCTTCAGCGGAAACCACGTCAACGTGAATTGTGTTTGCCATGTGTGTCCTATCGGGTTGAAGAACCCCGCCCAGGGGCGGGGTTCAGCCGAAACTTAATATTAGTTAAGTTTTTTGGCTTTTTCGATTGCTTCTTCGATCGTGCCGACCATGTAGAACGCTTGCTCTGGCAGGTGATCGAGTTCGCCCGACGCGATCATTTTGAAGCCCTTGATCGTGTCTTTCAGCGAAACGTATTTACCAGGCGCGCCGGTAAACACTTCGGCGACGTGGAACGGCTGCGACAGGAAACGCTGCATTTTACGTGCGCGCGATACCAGCAGTTTGTCTTCCGGCGCCAATTCGTCCATACCCAGAATCGCGATAATGTCGCGCAATTCCTTGTAGCGCTGCAGGATACCCTGGACAGCGCGGGCGGTGTCGTAGTGTTCCTGGCCAACGACCAGCGGATCCAATTGACGGGAGGTCGAATCGAGTGGATCGACGGCGGGGTAGATACCCAGCGAGGCGATGTCACGCGACAGAACGACGGTCGAGTCCAAATGGGCGAAGGTGGTGGCAGGCGACGGATCGGTCAAGTCATCCGCAGGGACGTAGACGGCTTGGATCGAGGTGATCGAACCGGTCTTGGTCGAGGTGATGCGCTCTTGCAGGCGGCCCATCTCTTCGGCCAGCGTTGGCTGGTAACCCACCGCCGACGGCATACGACCCAGCAGCGCCGACACTTCGGTACCGGCCAGCGTGAAGCGGTAGATGTTGTCGACGAAGAACAGAACGTCTTTGCCTTCGTCACGGAACGATTCGGCGATCGTCAGGCCGGTCAGCGCGACGCGCAGACGGTTACCCGGCGGTTCATTCATCTGGCCGTAGACCATCGCCACTTTGGAGTTCTCTGGATTTTCCAGATCGACCACTTTGGCGTCGGCCATCTCGTGGTAGAAGTCGTTACCCTCGCGGGTACGCTCGCCCACGCCGGCGAACACGGACAAGCCGCTGTGCGCCTTGGCGATGTTGTTGATCAGTTCCATCATGTTGACGGTCTTGCCGACGCCGGCGCCGCCGAACAGGCCGACTTTACCGCCCTTGGCGAACGGGCAAACCAAGTCAATCACCTTGATGCCGGTTTCCAGCAAGTCTTGCGACGGCGACAGTTCGTCGTACGCAGGCGGCTTGCGGTGGATCGACATGGTGTGCTCTTGCGAGACAGGACCGCATTCGTCGATTGGATTGCCCAGCACGTCCATAATGCGACCCAGGGTCGCTTTACCGACCGGCACCATGATTGGTTTGCCGGTGTTTTGAATCATCATGCCGCGACGCAGACCGTCCGAGGTACCCAGCGCAATGGTACGGACAATGCCGTCGCCCAATTGCTGTTGTACTTCCAGGGTCAGGTCCGAGCCTGCCATCTTCAAGGCATCGTATACCTTAGGCATCGCATTGCGTGGAAACTCAACGTCCACCACAGCGCCGATACACTGAACGATTTTGCCATCAGCCATGTTCGTTCCTTCAAATATAGTTAAATTCGTTTAAACCGCAGCCGCACCGGCGACGATTTCGGAGAGTTCTTTGGTAATCGCTGCTTGACGGGTTTTGTTGTAGATCAACTTCAACTCGCCAATCACGCTACCGGCGTTGTCGCTCGCCGACTTCATCGCAACCATGCGCGCCGATTGCTCGGACGCCAGGTTTTCCGCTACCGACTGGTACACCAGCGCTTCAACATAGCGCTCCAGCAGTTCGTCAATCACGCTTTGTGCATCCGGCTCGTAAATGTAATCCCAAGTGTGATTACCTTTGTCGGCCTGCATTTTTTCAGCGGCCAGTGGCAGCAACTGCTCCATCACCGGCTCTTGCTTCATCGTGTTGATGAACTTGGTGTAGCACAGGTACACCGCGTCCAGCTTGCCAGCCTCGTACTCGTCGAGCATGGCTTTGACCGGTCCGATCAGCTTGTCCAAATGCGGCGCGTCGCCGATCTGTGTCACTTGCGCGATCACCTTGACGCCAACGCGGTTCAGGAAACCCAAACCCTTGTTGCCGATGGCTACCGCTTGAATCGTGTTGCCGGCCGCTTCCAGTTCGCGCGACTTGCTCGTCACCAAACGCAGCACGTTGGTGTTCAAGCCGCCGCACAGACCCTTGTCGGTGGTGACGATGATGAAACCGACCGCCTTGGCGTCCGTGCCCTTGGCCAGGGCCAGGAACGGGTGCGTGTATTCCGGATTGGCGCCCGCCAGATTGGCGGCGATATTGCGAATCTTGTCACTGTAGGGACGGGCGGCCCGCATCCGTTCCTGCGCCTTGCGCATTTTGGACGCGGCGACCATTTCCATCGCCTTGGTGATCTTCTTCGTATTTTCTACGCTTTTGATCTTGCCACGTATCTCTTTGCCTACTGCCATGAGTCCTTACTCCTTGTGCGCGTTGGGCGGCGCGCCAACTGAATGGCGCGCCGCCTGGTCGCTTAATATGCGCCGGATTTTTTGAAATCAGCAACAGCGGCCGACAGCGCAGCTTCGGCGTCTTTGTCCAGTTGCTTGGTTTCTTCGATCTTGGCCAGGAGAGCAGCTTGCTTGGTCTTCATGTAAGCGTGAACGCCGGCTTCGAAAGCCAACACTTGCTTAACTGGCACATTGTCCAGGAAGCCCTTGTTCACCGAGAACAACGACACGGCCATCAGCGAGATCGGCAGTGGCGAGTACTGGGCTTGCTTGAGCAATTCAGTAACGCGCGCGCCGCGGTCCAGCTGCTTGCGGGTCGACTCGTCCAGGTCCGAAGCGAACTGCGCGAACGCAGCCAATTCGCGGTACTGCGCCAAGTCGGTACGGATACCGCCGGACAGGTTTTTGATGACCTTGGTCTGGGCGGCGCCACCGACGCGCGACACCGAAATACCGGCGTTAATCGCCGGACGGACACCGGCGTTGAACAGCGAGGTTTCCAGGAAGATCTGGCCGTCGGTGATCGAAATCACGTTCGTCGGCACGAAAGCGGAGACGTCGCCGGCTTGCGTTTCAATGATCGGCAGCGCCGTCAGCGAACCGGTCTTGCCTTTGACGGCGCCCTTGGTGAACGCTTCGACGTAGTCGGGGTTCACGCGTGCCGCGCGTTCCAGCAGGCGGCTGTGCAGGTAGAACACGTCGCCAGGGTAGGCTTCGCGCCCTGGTGGACGGCGCAGCAGCAGCGAGATCTGGCGGTAGGCAACGGCTTGCTTGGACAGGTCATCGTAGACGATCAGCGCGTCTTCGCCGCGGTCGCGGAAGTATTCGCCCATGGCGCAACCGGAGTACGGCGAGATGTATTGCATCGCGGCCGATTCGGCGGCCGACGCGGCGACGACGATGGTGTATTCCATGGCGCCATGCAGTTCCAGCGAGCGCACGATGTTCTTGATCGACGAGGCCTTTTGGCCGATCGCGACGTAGATACATTTCATGCCCTGGCCTTTTTGATTGATGATCGCATCAATCGCCACTGCCGACTTACCGGTTTGACGGTCACCAATGATCAGTTCGCGTTGACCGCGGCCGATCGGCACCATCGCGTCGATCGACTTCAAGCCCGTCTGCATTGGCTCGGAAACGGACTGACGGGCGATCACGCCCGGTGCGATCTTTTCGATCGGCGCCGACATTTTGGCGTCGATCGGGCCCTTGCCGTCGATCGGCTGGCCCAGCGCGTTGACCACGCGGCCAAGCAGCTCGGGACCGGTCGGCACTTCCAGGATGCGGCCGGTGCACTTGACCGTGTCGCCTTCGGAGATGTGCTCGTAGTCGCCCAGGATGACGGAACCGACGGAGTCGCGCTCCAGGTTCATCGCCAGGCCGAAGGTATTGCCCGGGAATTCCAGCATCTCGCCTTGCATCACGTCCGACAAACCGTGGATGCGGCAGATACCGTCGGCTACGGAGATGACCGTGCCTTGGTTACGCACTTCAGCGCCGCCGTCAAGACCTTGGATCCGGCTCTTGATCAACTCGCTGATTTCAGATGGGTTGAGTTGCATACTAACTCCTAAAAGTGTTTCTCTCAGCTTGCGCGAGGGGTAAGGTTCTGTCTAACGCTGGTCGGCGTAAGCCGTCGGTCACGACACCAGTGCAACACGCATTTGTTGCAACTTGGCGCGCACCGAGGTGTCGAGCACTTCGTCACCAACAACCACGCGCACGCCGCCGATCAGCGATGCATCCACTGTCACGACGGGGTTGAGCTTACGATTGAATTTCTTTTCCAGCGTTGCGACCAAATCGGCCACCTGGGCTGCGCTCAGCTCGAATGCGCTCGTGATGTCGGCGTCGGCCGCGCCTTCCACGCTGTTTTTCAACAGCTGGAATTGCGCGCCGATTTCCGGCAGCAGACTGATGCGGCCGTTTTCAACCAACATCGAGAGGAAGTTTTTGGCTTCCTGATTCAGCGGCGATTTCACCAGGGACGAAATGGTGGCGGCCACGTCGCTATCCGATGCTTTCGGATTGCGGGCAAACGCCTGCACCTCGGGGTGGGTGCCGATCTGTGCCAATTCTGACACCAGTTCGGCCCACGCCGCGAGGCTTGTCGATTCCTTACCAGCTTGGGCTACGCGGAACAAAGCTTCCGCGTAGGGACGGGCGACGGTTGCGAGTTCTGCCATGATTACAGCTCGACAGCGAGGCGCGCCAACAGCTCGGCGTGTGCCGATGCCGTCACTTCGCGCTTCAGGATTTGCTCGGCGCCCTTGACAGCCAGGTCAGCCACCTGAGCGCGCAATTGTTCGCGTGCTTTCGACAGTTGCTGATCAGCGTCTGCTTTAGCTTGCGCAATAATGCGGTCCGCTTCGGCTTGTGCGTTGGCTTTGATCTCTTCCGCGACCAGTTGGGCGCGCTTTTCAGCGTCCGCAACCCGCGATTGAGCTTCTACGCGTGCACCAGCCAATTCGGCTTGAGCGCGCTTCTCAGCGACTGCCATCGAAGCCTGACCCTGATCGGCCGCAGCCAATCCATCCGCGATTCTCTTGGCACGCTCATCCAACGCCGTGTTCAGCGCTGGAAATACGAACTTCATCGAAAACCAGACCAACACCGCGAAGGTGATCATCTGGCCGACGAGCGACATATTGATGTCCATACCTTGCTCCTAACTAAAAGTTTCTCCTAGGGTTGGAGCAGTATTACTTACCAGCGGCGGCGATAACAGCGGTCAGGAACGGGTTCGCGAACGTGTACAGCAGAGCAACACCGACGCCGATCATCGAAATAGCATCCAGCAGACCAGCGATAACGAACAGCTTGGTTTGCAGTTGTGGCATCAGTTCAGGTTGACGTGCCGACGCTTCCAGGAATTTGCCGCCCAAGATTGCGAAACCGAGTGCGGTGCCGATTGCGGCCAGGCCGATGATGATGGCTGCTGCCAGAACGGTCATGCTTTGTACTTGTGCGATCAGAGCTTGCATAAAATTCTCCTAAATTTAAAAACGAAAGATACTAAAAAAAACAAAATATAAAGTTGCCGGTTAGTGTTTCTCGACCGCGAGGCTGAGGTACACAACTGTCAACGCCATAAACACAAAAGCTTGCAAAGTTACAATCAAGATATGGAAAATTGCCCATGGACCACCCAGCATCCACTGCGCCCACCAAGGCAACAACGCGATCAAGATGAAAATCAGTTCGCCGGCGTACATATTGCCGAACAGTCGCAAGGACAAGGAGATCAACTTAGCGACCAGCTCGACCATTTGCAGCAGGAAATTGACCGGCGCCAGCAGGATCACGGCGAAACCGTGGCCGTGGAATGGCGCGGTGAACAGTTCTTTAATCCAACCGCCCAGGCCCTTGGCCTTGATCGAGAAGGCGATGACGCACAGCACGACCGACAGCGACATGCCGAAGGTGTGGTTGACGTCGGCGGTCGGGACCACGCGCAGGTTGTAGACGCCGACGTAGGTCAGCAGCTTAGGCAGCAGGTCAACCGGCAGGAAGTCCATTGCGTTCAGCAACCAGACCCAGACGAAAATCGTGATGGCCAGCGGCGCGATGACGGCGCTTTTGGCGTGGAAGGCGCCTTTAATCGTGTCGTTGACGATTTCCATCACCATTTCGACGAAGTTTTGCAGGCGGCCCGGCACGCCGGCCGTGGCCTTGCGCGACGCCATGTAGAACACACCCAGGAACACCAGGCCCAGAATGGCCGAGATCCAGAACGTGTCCAGATTGATGGTGCCGGCCTCATTTTTCAGATGGGACAGATGGTGCGAAATGTATTCGGTCGAGTTTGCCGGGGCATGGTGGCCCGCTTCAATAGCGTGTTCTGTGGTCATATGAATTTAGATTTGTCGTTCCAGGACACAAAATGCCCCGAAACCAATGATTAAACAGCGAGCAATGAAAACCAGTAAGCCAAGGTTGCCACCGCGAAACCCAAGATCAGCCATAACCAGGCGGCCGACTGAAACAACACCAGTGCCAAAACAAACAGCACCACTGTGATAAATATTTTTACCAGCTCGGCCTTCAAGTGCGCCCGGAATGCCTTGTTGGCATCGACGAAACCACCTGCGACAAACAGCGCGTACACCAGGCTGCCGGCGACCGCGATGCCGCCGCCATAGGCGGCCGACCAAGCACTATGCGCGTCAGCCAACACGCTCACCAAGACTGCAAATATGACGACGATTGCTAGCTGAAGGGCGACGACTTTGTAGACTGGCTTGGCAATATTTTGCTTCGAATTTCTCACTTACCAAGTTCCCAGAAGAATCCGTACACGCAAAGACACAGGATTATAGTTGGCTTTGATGTTACGAGTCAAACGTTGCTGCACCGCAGCAGGGCACTTTCTGCGCGAAACAGCCGCTTTGCAGGCTATTTGACGACAGATTGCACCAAGGCCGGGAAGGCGCGAGGGGGCTGCGGGCTGGAACGACGCCCCTGCGCCGTCGAAGACGGGGCCGGGCGCGGCATGTTCCAGCCGCTATGTGAGGTATAACGATCTATATATGGACTGGCGCCGCGAAAACAAGCCCCCGGCGGCAAACGGGGCTGGACGACACCGTGGCCCGCGTCAACCGCGCAGGCGCGCCAGCAAACCGTCGAGCACGTCCAGGTCGGCGAAGTCGATGACCATCTGGCCGCGGCCCTTGTTACCCATCTTGAACGCCACCGGGGTCGCCAGGGAATCGGACAGCTCCTCCTCCAGGCGCGCGATGTCGCCGGATTTCTCCTTCTGCCGCGGCTCGCTCGGGTTGGCCTGTTGCTCCAGGGTCTGGTTGACCAGCTTTTCGGTCTCGCGCACCGACAGGCGCTTGGCCACCACCAGGTTGGCCAGCGTGATCTGGGTGGCGCCGTCCACCGCCAGCAAGGCGCGGGCGTGGCCCATGTCGATATCGCCGGCCATCAGCATGGTTTGCACCGGGCCGGCCAGGTTCATCAGGCGCAACAGGTTCGACACCGCGCTGCGCGAACGGCCGACCGCGTTGGCCGCCTGTTCGTGGGTGAAACTGAAATCGGTGATCAGGCGGTGGATGCCCTGCGCCTCTTCCAGCGGGTTCAAGTCTTCGCGCTGGATGTTCTCGATCAGGGCCATCGCGGCGGCGGCCATGTCGTCGACGTCGCGCACCAGCACCGGTACCTCGTCGAGGCCGGCGATCTGGGCGGCGCGGAAACGCCGCTCGCCGGCGATGATTTCATATTTAACAAGACCGCTCAGCGTGTCCTGGCCGATCGGCCGCACCAGGATGGGCTGCATCAGCCCCTGGGCCTTAATCGACGCCGCCAACTCGTTCAGCGCGCCCTCGTCCATGCGGGTGCGCGGCTGGTATTTGCCGGCTTGCATCTGCCTGACCGCCAGCGTCGACGGCGCGCCCGCTTCGGCGTTGCCGAAGTCGCCGCCGCCGCCGAGCAGCGCGTCGAGTCCGCGTCCCAGTCCTTTAAGTTTTTTAGTTGCCATGCTGTCCTAATAGTGTGGGCGGCGCCGCGCCCGGGGGCGGCGCCGTCGAATTACTGCGAATTACATATGTTTGATACGTTCGACCATTTCAGCGCCGAAGGCGATGTAGGCCTGCGCCCCCTTCGAGCTGGGGTCGAAGGTCACGCCCGGCAAACCGTAGGACGGCGCTTCGGCCAGCCGGACGTTGCGCGGGATGATGGTCTGGAACACCTTGTCGCCGAAATGCTGCTCGAGCTGGGCCGAGACCTGTTGCGACAAGGTCATGCGCGGATCGAACATCACCCGCAGCAGGCCGATGATCTTCAAGTCCGGGTTCAGGTTGGCGTGCACCTTCTTGATGGTGTTGACCAGGTCGGACAGGCCTTCCAGCGCGTAGTACTCGCACTGCATCGGAATGATCACGCCATGCGCGGCGCACAGGCCGTTCAAGGTCAGCATCGACAGCGCCGGCGGGCAATCGACCAGGATGAAGTCGTAGTCGGCGTCGACTTCGGCCAGCGCGTCCTTCAGGCGGCGCTCGCGGTTTTCCAGCGCCACCATCTCGACCTCGGCGCCGGCCAGCTCGCGGTTCGACGGCAGCACGTCGAAGCGCCCCGCCTCGGAACGCTGGCGCGCCGTCTTGACGTCGCACTCGCCCAGCATCACCTCGTAGGTCGACGCGGTCAGGCCGGCCTTGTTGATGCCGGCGCCCATGGTGGCGTTGCCCTGCGGGTCGAGGTCGACCAGCAGTACCCGCTGGTTCAGCTTGGCCAGTCCGGCGGAGAGGTTGACGCTGGTGGTGGTCTTGCCCACTCCGCCCTTTTGATTTGCAACGCAAAATATTTTGGCCATGTATTCTTATTTTAAAGTGTATATATCGTTTATATCGTTTATTTTGTATAAATCGTTTATTTCGTTTATATTGTATATATTATATAAACGGAATAAACGGTTTACTACGTTTATTGCGCTCTTGCTATAAATACCAGGTGGCGCTCGGCGTCCAGCCCCGGTACCCGTATAGCCCTCAATTCCGTCACTTTCCACGCTTGCGGCAGCCGCTCGCGCTCATCCGGCGGCGCCACCCCCTTCAAGGCGATGAATTGGCCGCCGTCGGCCAGCAGATGGCCCGACCAGTTGACGAAGTCGGACAGGTCGGCGAAGGCGCGCGAGGTGATGACGTCGAAAGGCTGCTTGACCTGCAACTGCTCGACGCGCATCGTGTGGATGCTGACGTTGGCCAGGGCCAGTTCCGCCTTCACCTGGGTCAGGAAGGCGGTTTTCTTGTGCACCGTGTCGATCATCGACACTTTCATGTCCGGCCGGGAGATCGCCAGCACCATGCCCGGCAGCCCCCCCCCGGCGCCGACGTCGAGCACGTTGGCCGCGCCGGCGAAGGCCGACACCGCGGCCAGCGAATCGAGCACATGCAAGGTCAGCATCTGCATCGGATCGCGCACCGACGTCAGGTTGTAGACGGCGTTCCACTTCGCCAGCAAGGCCAGGTAATCCAGCAACTTGGCGATCTGCGCCTCGTCCAGGTCGAGCTGGAGCTCGGCGACGCCCCGCTCCAGCACTTGCGCCAGCGCGGCACGGTCAAACGGCTTCATTGCGCAACCTCGTCTTTCAATGTGGCGGCGCCGCCGAAACCGCGCTTTTTCAGATGCACCAGCAGCAGCGAAATCGCCGCCGGGGTCACGCCGGAAATGCGCGAAGCCTGGCCCAGCGTTTCGGGACGCTGCTTGTCGAGCTTCTGGCGCACCTCGATCGACAGCGCGCCGATGTCGAGGTAATTGAAAGCCTCGGGCAATTTCAAGTTTTCATAGTGCTCGTGGCGCTCGATTTCCTTGCTCTGGCGCTCGATGTAACCGGCGTATTTGAGCTGGATTTCGACCTGTTCGCGCACCGCGGCGTCGTCGACGCCGGGGCCGGCCAAGGCTTGGCCGTCGACGCCGGTCATGCTCATCAGGGTGTCGTATTGAACGTTCGGCCGGCACAGCAGGTCGGCCAGCGAATATTCGCGCTCGATGGCCTGCCCCACTATACGCTGCGATTCGGCCGCCGCAAGGATGCGCGGGTTGACCCAGGTCGAACGCAGGCGTTCCAGTTCGACGGCGACCGACTCGCGTTTTTTCTCGAAGGTTTGCCACTGCAAGTCGCTGACGCAGCCCAATTTGCGGCCGATTTCGGTCAGGCGCATGTCGGCGTTGTCCTCGCGCAGGCTGAGGCGGTACTCGGCGCGGCTGGTGAACATGCGGTACGGTTCTTGCACGCCCTGGGTGATCAGGTCGTCGACCAGCACGCCCAGATACGCCTCGGAGCGGCCCGGTACCCAGGCGTCGCGGCCCTGCGTCAGCAGCGCGGCGTTGAGCCCGGCCAGCATGCCCTGCGCCGCCGCCTCTTCGTAGCCGGTGGTGCCGTTGATCTGGCCGGCGAAGAACAGGCCGGCGACGACCTTGGTTTCCAGCGACGCTTTCAGGCCGCGCGGGTCGAAATAGTCGTATTCGATGGCGTAGCCGGGGCGCAAAATGTGGGCGTTTTCCATGCCCTTCATCGACTGCACCAGGGCCACCTGGACGTCGAAGGGCAGGCTCGTCGAGATGCCGTTCGGATAGAATTCATTGGTCGTCAAGCCTTCCGGCTCGAGGAAGATCTGGTGCGATTCCTTGCCGGCGAAGCGATGGATCTTGTCCTCGATCGACGGGCAGTAGCGCGGCCCGACGCCTTCGATGACGCCGGTGTACATCGGGCTGCGGTCGAGGCCGGCGCGGATGATGTCGTGCGTCTGCGAATTGGTGTGCGTGACCCAGCACGGCACCTGCCTCGGATGCATGGCGGCGTTGCCCATGACGGAAAACACCGGCACCGGGTCGAGGTCGCCCGGCTGTTCCTGCATCACCGAAAAATCGATGCTGCGCCCGTCGATACGCGGCGGCGTGCCGGTCTTCAAGCGGCCCTGCGGCAGCTTCAATTCCTTCAGGCGCGCCGACAAGGAAATGGCCGGCGGGTCGCCGGCGCGGCCGGCCGAGTAGTTGTTCAGGCCGACATGGATTTTGCCGTCGAGGAAAGTGCCGGCGGTCAGCACCACGGCGCGCGCCAGGAATTTGATACCGATCTGGGTGACCGCGCCGACCACGCGGTCGCCCTCCACCATCAGGTCGTCGACCGCCTGCTGGAACAGCCACAGGTTTGGCTGGTTTTCCAGGCGCGCGCGGATCGCCGCCTTGTACAAAATGCGGTCAGCCTGGGCGCGGGTGGCGCGCACGGCCGGACCCTTGGACGAATTCAGGATACGGAATTGAATTCCGGCCTCGTCGGTGGCGATGGCCATCGCGCCGCCCATGGCGTCGACCTCCTTGACTAGGTGGCCCTTGCCTATGCCGCCGATGGAGGGGTTGCACGACATCTGGCCCAGGGTCTCAATGTTATGCGTGAGCAGCAGCGTCTTCTGCCCCATACGGGCGGAAGCGAGGGCCGCTTCGGTGCCGGCGTGACCGCCGCCGACAACGATGACGTCGAATTCAGTAGGAAATAGCATGGTGGAATGGGTAAATGCGAGGGGATAAGCCCAGATTATAGAGTCTTTTTACGGACGAGGCCCCTAACTGCTTAAATTTTCATCGCCGCCTTCCACTGTTCCACGTGGAACAGGGCGCCAAGCGTCCGCCTGCGGACCGCTTTTGTTCCACGTGGAACAGCGGAAAACCCGGCGGGCACGCCGCCACGGTTCGGTGTAAGCTAGGTTCCACAGGCAGTCCCAAGCCACTGATGACAGGAGTCGCGATGAATCGCTTTCCCGCTTTCGCTTTCAGTACCGTCGCCCACATCGTGTCGGAACTCGGCGCCGCCAGGCAGCTGGGCATGCATCTCGCCTCGCGCTTCCCCGCCGTGCGCCGCGCGCTGCTGGTAACCGACGCCGGCTTTCTAGCGACCGGTCTGGTCGCCGCGCCGCTGCACAGTTTGGAGGCGGTGAATGTCGCGGTGCAGGTATTTTCAGCAGTCGTGGCCGATCCGCCCGAGTCCGTCGTCATGGCGGCCGTGCAGGCGGCGCGCGCCTTTGGCGCCGACGCCATCGTCGGCCTCGGCGGCGGCAGTTCGATGGATGTCGCCAAGCTGGCCGCGGTGCTGGCCGGCGGCGCGCAGGATCTGCCGTCGATTTACGGTATCGGCAAGGTGACGGGGGCGCGCCTGCCGCTGCTGCTGCTGCCCACCACCGCCGGCACCGGTTCCGAGGTCACCAATATTGCCATCGTCACGACCGGCGCAGCCACCAAGATGGGCGTTATCGCGCCGCAACTGTACGCCGACGTCGCGCTGCTCGACGCCGAGCTGACACTGGGTCTGCCGCCGCACGTTACCGCCGCCACCGGTATCGACGCGATGGTGCATGCGATCGAAGCCTATACCAGCCGCCACAAAAAGAACCCCTTGTCCGACGCGCTGGCGCGCCAGGCCTTGCAGTTGCTGCACGGTAGCCTGATCGCGGCGTGCAGAAATGGCCGCGATCTGGCGGCGCGCCAGGCGATGCTGCTCGGGGCGATGCTGGCCGGGCAGGCGTTCTCAAACGCGCCGGTGGCGGCCGTCCACGCGCTGGCCTACCCCGTCGGCGGCGTGTTCCACGTGCCGCATGGTTTGTCGAATGCGCTGGTGTTGCCGCATATGTTGCGCTTCAACGCGCCGGCGGCCGCCACGCTCTACGCGGAACTGGCCACGATTGTGGCGCCGCGCGCCACCGGCAGCGACGAGGCGCGGGCCGACGCGCTGGCATTGGCGATGCAGCGGATCGCCGTCGACAGCGGCATCGAAACGCGGTTGCGGCAGGTTGGCGTCGGCGCCGCCGACCTGGACCGGCTGGCCGATGAGGCGATGCTGCAGACCCGGCTGCTGGGAAACAATCCGCGCGAAGTCCGCCGGGACGACGCCCGCGCAATTTACGCCGCGGCTTGGTAAGGCGTCGGTAACGGCTGTTCCACGTGGAACAGCCGCGCAGCTGACATGTTCGCGGACGACGATGGAGTTTAGGCGCTTGTCGCCGAAGCGGCTATCAGCGCCAGCACTGCGAAGGTTTCCAAGACGGCGGCGGCGATGGGTCGTAACACGCGGTTTTTCGTTGTCATGCTTTACTCCTGAACGGTTCTGGTCGATGGCGGCGCAAGCTGGAAAGCCCGCGCAAGCCACTATACGAAAAAATCCGGCGGAAAAACATTTGATTGTTGTTATTAAATCGATAGGTCACGGCTATAGCCCTTCGTCATGAAGGGAGCGGCTTTTCGTTCAGCGCCAGCGGTACCAGCTTGCGCAACGCTGCCCGCGCGTCTTGCGCGGCCATGCGGCGACGCTGGAATATATTGTTGAGGACCAGCGCACTGGCGGTCAGCGCCGCGCCGACCATCTGCCCGCCCCGCGGCGGCGTGCCACCGGCGGCCGACACGATGAAAGCCGTCAACGGAACGACATCCATGAACAACACGCCGTTCATCGGCGTGATGATGCTGTTGCCGATATTCCAGGCCAGCACGGCCACAAATCCCGCCAGGAAAATCATGTAGCCCAGGTGGGGAGCGATAGAGACCACGACGCTGGCGGACACGGGATGAATCAGGCCGGCCGCCCGCAGCGCGATCACGACCGTGAACACGGTGCTCAAGCCGAGCAAGGTCGTCATCGTCGTGTAACGGTACGGGCTCCAATGCGCGAACAGCGATGCCCCAACGGTGTAGACCACCCAGCACAGGGCGCCCAGCAGGAGCAAGGCGTTCGACCGGTAGTTGGCGTACTCCCGTAACAAGCGCTGGGGTTGGCCGTCGGTAATGACCAGCACCACGCCAAGAAACGATAGTCCGATAAAGGCAAACGAGAACAGCGGCGGTCGGGTGCGCCGCACGATCCAGTTGACGAGCAGCGCCAGCATCGGCATCGTCGCCATGATTACGGCCGCGGAAAGCGTTCCTTCCCTGCCGGCCAATTGCTGTCCCAGGAACACCAGGAAGCCGAAGCCGGCGAATCCTGCGCTGCCGAGTAGCCAGGCCAGCCAGTAGCGCTCGCCTTTCAGCGACAACGCGCCCGGCCCTTCCCGCATCAGCAGCAGGGCCAGGAAAGCCAGCCCGGCGACGCTGTAGCGGATCGCCGTGAACTGGAACGCGTCGATCCTTGTCAGCGCGTCGTCCATGACCGGGAACATGCCGCCCCAGGCAACGGTGGCAACGAAGCAGCACAGCGCGCCGCGGGCATAGTCTTTCTGCATAGAATCCTTTGCATGCGGCCGTCACCTGGGGGCCGGTCCGCGCTTGTTGTGGTGCTCCAGTATAGAAAGGCGACCGGCGTGCCGACAGGGACAGACGGCATATAATCAAGCCAACTGTACTGATCAAAAAAGGGCACAGATTGAAACTGGATATTTCCCCGCAACGCAATGTGCCCTTGGTGGCACAAGTGGTCGATCAACTGTCGGGGCTGATACTCGCCCGTTCCCTGGGCGCCGGCCGCAAACTGCCGTCGATTCGCGAGTTCGCCGCCGTCAACGGCATCTCCAAATCAACGGCGGTGGAAGCGTATGACCGCTTGGTTGCGCAGGGTTTGCTAACCTCGCGTCCCAAGGCCGGCTTCTACGTGGCGACGCTGCGCGGTCCGGTCGAATTGCGCAGCGCCATAGACCTTTCGGCGCAGCGCGCCATCGATCCCATCTGGATGTTGCGCAATTCCCTGCAACTCGATCCGGCGATGCTGAAACCCGGATGCGGCTGGCTACCGGCGCCCCTGCTCCACTCCGAGGGCATCGCCCGGGGCTTGCGCGCCGTCTCGCGCGCCGGCGCGCAAGCCCTGTCCGGCTACGGCGAACCACTCGGTTTCGAGCCCTTGCGGCGCCACCTGCAGCGCCTGCTCGCACTACGCGGCATCGATGCCGGCGCCGGACAAATCATGCTCACCGACAGCGGCAGCCAAGCCATCGACTTGGCGCTGCGGCTGCTGCTGCGGCCGGGCGACACGGTGCTGGTCGACGATCCCTGCTATTTCAATTTCCAGGCCGTGCTGGCGGTGCACGGGGCCAAGGTCGTCAGCGTTCCCCTGCTCGCCAACGGCCCGGACATGGCGGCCTTCGCGGCGGCGGCGGCGCTGCACCGGCCGCGTCTGTATCTGACCAATGGCAGTTTGCACAATCCCACCGGCGTCACGGTCGCGCCGGCGGTCGCGCACCAGTTGCTGAGCCTGGCGGAGCAATTCGATTTCGCGATCGTCGAGGACGATACCTTCGCCGACTTCGAAGAGCGGCCGTCGACGCGGCTGGCCGCGTTGGACCAGTTACAGCGCGTGATCCACATCGGCAGCTTTTCAAAGACGCTGTCGGGCGCGGCCCGCTGCGGCTATCTAAGCTGCTGCCAAGAATGGCTGGAGCGCCTGGTCGAACTGAAGCTGGCCACCTCGTTCGGCAACAACGAGGCGTGCGCGCGCCTGATCCATCAGTTGCTGGTCGACGGCAGTTATCGCAAGCATATGGATGCGGTGCGCGCGCATCTGCGCGGCGCGTCGGTGCAGGCGCGCCGGCGCATCAAGGACTGCGGCTTGACGCTGTGGCACGAGGCCGAGGAGGGATTGTTTCTATGGGCGAAGGCAAGCGGGGGCACCGACTGCGCCGGGATTGCCCGCGACGCTTTGGAGCAAGGCATACTGCTGGCGCCCGGCGATGTGTTCAGCCCGGCGCGCACGGCCGGCAACTACCTGCGCTTCAACGTGGCGCAATCGTCCGACCCGCGCATCTTTGATTTTTTGCGCACAGCGCTGCAGCTAAGCGCCTTTCCCGTAGCCTCCGTACGGCCTAATGCATTGTCCGCATCTTGACCAAGTGGAGCGATTGAAGGCGGGTTTGTGTTCCACGTGGAACACAAACCGGAGGCGGATACCGGGGCCAGACCTGAAGGTCCGCCCCCGGGGTTAGCCCCCTTGGTTTTGATGATTTTAACGCAGCAGCCTCGAACAAGTCAGATCAGTTCGGCACGTCGACTACCGTGCCGCTCACCGAGATAACGTTGGCCGCCGCCGGCGCCGCGGCGATCGGCGGCACGTTGGCGACGGTGATCGGCGTTGTCGCGTCGGCCCGCGTGACAGTGCGCACCACTTGCGAAGGCGGCAGGGCCTGCGCCGTTTTCAAGTTGGCGTACATGGCGTCGAGCGCGCGGTTCAGGTAGACGTGCAAGGGCACGATGACCGTCGGCAAGGCGTTGGTGAAGGAGTCGAAGTGGTTGGCGTTGCTCACCTCGATGTAGCGCAGCTTGCTGGCACTGCCCTCCGCCGCGGCGTTCAGGCCGACGTAGGCGCGCGACGCGTGGTTCACCGGGATCAGGGTGTCGGCGCGGCCATGCACGATGATCGCCGGCTTGCCGCGCAAATTGCCGGTCGCCTGTACTTGCGCGATGCCGTCGCGCACGCGCTGGCTTCGCGCCGCCAAGGCCGGCGCCAGCGCGCCGCCGTTGATCGGGTCGACGCCGGTCGCCAGCGCCCGCAGGCACAGGAAGCCATCGAGCGACTGGTCTGCCAGACCCGTCGATTGCGACACACCAAACGCGTAGGCCTTGGCGCCGCCCACCGAATCTTCGTACACGACGTTGCCAATGCCGCTGCTCTGCAGCGCGTAGCTGCCGGCCTTTTGCACCGGCGTGTAGGCGATCGGGTTACCGGTGGAGTCGGTGGCCGCGAAGCTGAAACCGCATACCTTGTCGGTGACCGAGAATTTGCCGTAGGCATTGACATAGCTGACCGCGACCAGGACGTTGGCGACGGCGTGCCCGGCCTGCAAGGGATCGGAGTCGCTCAGCCAGCCGTAGGCCTTCAACTTGGCTTTCGCGTTACTTTGTTGCGTGGCCAGGTCGGCGCCGGTCAGCAAGCCTTTGCCGACCAGTGCGGTGCAGCGCCCGCTGCTGCCGGCGATGCAGGGCTGGAACAGCGCCGCGTAGCTCGCATAATCGAGCAGCGGCTTGGCCTGCGCGCTCACCGGCGCCCCGCCCTGCCGCACCGTGTAGGCGGGCGTGGCCTTCGCTTGTACTTGCGGCTCGGTCACGGCGACGCCGCCGATCAAGCCAAGGGTGTCCTGCTCGGCGGCGCGCAAGGCCGAACCGCCGCCGTTTGAAATGCTCGAGGCGATGGTGATGGTATTTTTCGGCGTCAGGCGCAGCAGGTGGCGCTTGCCGTCGCTGGCCAGCACGCCGTACTTCTCGTTGAGCACATAGTAGGCGAATTCAATTGCCTGCAAGGTCGACTTGCCCCAGTCCTGCTCCGGGTTCTGCTGCGAGTGCGCGTGCTTCATCGCCACGCGGTTCGGATACGCGAGGGCGAAGGCGAGCCGCTCGGCGTCGCTCAGCACCGGGGCGAACAGCGCGTTCTTTCCCGCCGCCGCGCGGGTGGCGCGCACGCCGCTTTGCAGATTGACGGCGTCGTCGTCGAAGGTGTACAGGCCGGTGCCGCTGCCCTTGTCGGAATAGGCGACCGCGCAACCCTTTTTCAAGCCCCATTCGCCGGAGCTGCCGATGGCGCCGTAAATGCCGCGCGAGCCGCTCGAAGTGCCGGTGACGATGCAAGCGTTGGCCGGGTCGAAGCTGGCCGGCACCTGCACCATCAGCGTCACGTTCAGCTTGCCGCTGCCGTCGTCGGCGTAGGCCAGGTATTCGCTGCCGGCAACCTTGCCTTCGCCGGCCGTGACGGCGCCGCTGGCGTCGACGTTGGGGCCGTACAGCGTGCCGTAGCCGCTGTTGGCGTTGATGTCGAGCACGGCCCGGTAATTGGCGTGGATGGCGTTGCGGCGCAGCTCGACGGCGCTGGGATTGGCCGGATCGGCATAGTCGGGCGTGACACCGCCCAGGCCGGTCTTGCCCAAGCCGGCGGTCAGCAGGTCGTTCGACACGCCGTCATAACTGGCGCTGGTAATCGGCCCCAGATAGGCCGGCAGGACGTTCAGGCTTTCCGGGTCCTGGTTGCTGCCGCAGGCGACCAGCGCGGTCGCGGCGATGGCCAGGCTGCCGGTGTGAAATGCGCTCTTGATATTTTTCATGTCATCCTTCCAAAAAACGATGCTCCAATGAAAAACGCCGGACTTGGAGTCCGGCGTTGCTTTGCCAATCAGGCGGCTTTTTTGTGGCCGCCCGGGGCGAACCGGGCGATCATTTCGCCCACTATGCCGCGCCGGAACAAGAGCACGCAGGCAACGAAAATCAGGCCGGTGATCATGCTCACCGATTCGCCCAGTGTGTTGAACCATTCCACGCCGGTCCTGGTCGCCAGGAAGGTGCCGAGGTCGCCCAGCTTGTTTTCCAGCACGATGATGATGACCGCGCCGAGGATCGGACCGGCCAGCGTGCCCATGCCGCCGACCAGGGTCATCAGGATCACCAGGCCGGACATGGTCCAGTGCACGTCGGTCAAGGTTTCAAAGCCCAGCACCAGGGTCTTGGTGGCGCCGGCCAAGCCGGCCAGCGCCGCCGACAGCACGAAGGCCAGCAGCTTGTACTTGTCGACGTCGTAGCCCAGCGAGATCGCGCGCGGCTCGTTTTCCTTGATCGCCTTCAAGACCTGGCCGAACGGCGAATGCACGGTGCGCATGATCAGCGCGAAGCCGGCCACGGCGATCGCCAACACAACGAAGTACAGCGTGGTGTCGTTGCTCAGGTCAATCACGCCCAGCAGCTTTCCACGTGGCACACCCTGCAAGCCGTCCTCGCCGCCGGTGAAGCCCATGCGCAGCGCTAGGAAGTAGACCATCTGCGCCAGCGCCAGCGTGATCATCGAGAAATAGATGCCCTGGCGGCGGATCGCCAAGCCGCCCATGACCAGGCCGATCAGCGCCGCCGCGCCGACGCCCAGCAACAGGCTCAGCTCGACCGGCAGGCCGAACACTTTGAGCGCGTGGCCGGCGACGTAGCCGGCGCCGCCGAAGAAGGCGGCATGGCCGAACGAGAGCAGGCCGGTGAAACCGATCAACAGGTTGAAGGCGCAGGCGAACAGGGCGAAGCACAGCAGCTTCATCAGGAAAACCGGGTAGCCGAAGTAAGGCGCCGCCAGGGCCAGGGCCAGCGCGATGGCGTAGCCGATGTTTTTATTCATCTTGATTGCTCCAATACTGAGTGTGGCTGGTAGATTACTTCTCTTTGCCGAACAGTCCGGCCGGGCGCAGCAGCAGCACGACGACCATCACGACGAACACCACCGTGGCCGAGCCCTCCGGATAGAACACCCGGGTCAGGCCTTCGATCACGCCCAGCCCCAGGCCGGTCAGGATCGACCCCATGATGGAACCCATGCCGCCGATGACGACCACGGCGAAGACGACGATGATCAGGTTCGAGCCCATCAGCGGCGACACCTGGATGATCGGCGCCGCCAGCACGCCGGCGAAACCGGCCAGCGCCACGCCGAAGCCGTAGGTCAAGGTGACCATCAGCGGCACGTTGATGCCGAAGGCCTCGACCAGTTTCGGGTTTTCGGTGCCGGCGCGCAGGTAGGAGCCGAGCTTGGTTTTTTCAATCACGTACCAGGTCGCCAGGCAGATCGCCAGCGAGGCCAGCACCACCCAGGCGCGGTAGTTGGGCAGGATCATGAAGCCCAGGTCGGTTGCGCCGGACAGCAGTTCCGGCACTTGGAACGGTTGCCCGGAGACGCCATAGAAGGAGCGGAACACGCCCTCGGCGATCAAGGTGATGCCGAAAGTCAGCAACAAACCGTACAAGTGGTCCAGCTTGTAGAGCCAGCGCAGCATGGTTTTTTCAATGACGATGCCCAGCGCGCCCACCATCAACGGCGCGGCCACCAGCATCACCCAGTAGTTGATGTTGAAATACGTTAAACCCATCCAGGCCAGGAAGGCGCCGATCATGTACATGGCGCCGTGGGAAAAGTTAATCACGTTGAGCAGGCCGAAAATGACGGCCAGGCCGAGCGACAACATCGCGTAGAACGAGCCGTTGACGAGGCCCAGCAGCAGCTGGCTCATCATCGCTTGTAAAGGAACGCCGAAAATTTCCATGGCATCGCAGTATAAAAGTCGCCGGACCGGCCGGCGGGGGATCAGAGGAAAAGGCGCGGCGCCGCTGGCGCCCGCGCGAGGTGGTGCGTCGGCCGGCCGCAGCGGCGGGCCGACTTTGCCGGCCTGGCGCGCAAAGGCGCCGGACCGGCGGTGCCGCTAACTTATTTCCAGAGCGCGCACTTGGTTTCCGCCTTGGTCACGTAGGCCTGGGCGCCCGGTACCGTCGCCACCACTTTGTAGTAGTCCCATGGATATTTCGATTCCGACGGCTTTTTCACTTCCATCAGATACATGTCGTGGACCATGCGCCCGTCCGGGCGAATTTCGCCGCCCTTGGTGAACATGTCGTTGATCTTGGTCGATTTCAGGTGCGCCATGACCTTGTCGGAATCGTCGGTGCCCAGCGCCTTGACCGCCTTCAGGTAGGTCGCCGCGGCCGAGTAGTCGGCCGCCTGCAGCATCGACGGCTCTTTCTTCATCTTGTCGAAGTAGCGCTTCGACCAGGCGCGGGTTTCCGGATTCAAATCCCAGTACCAGCCGTCGGTCAGGTACATGCCCTGCGTCATCGGCAGACCCAGCGAATGGATGTCGTTGATGAACATCAACAGGCCGGCCAGCTTCATGGTTTTCGTGACGCCGAATTCATTGGCCGCCTTAATACTGTTGATCGCGTCGCCGCCGGCGTTGGCCAGGCCGAGGATCTGCGCCTTCGACGCCTGCGCTTGCAACAGGAAGGACGAGAAGTCCGACGCCGACAGCGGGTGCTTGACGCTGCCCAACACCTTGCCGCCGGCCGTTTTCACGACCTCGGCGGTGTCCTTCTCCAGCGAGGCGCCGAAGGCATAGTCGGCGGTCAGGAAATACCAGTTCTTGCCGCCCTGCTTGACGATGGTGCCGCCGGTGCCGCGCGCCAGCGCCACGGTGTCGTAGGCGTAATGCACGGTGTACGGGGTGCATTCCTCGTTGGTCAGGCGCGAGGAACCGGCGCCGATCGAGACGAAGACCTTTTTCTTTTCCGCCGCCACTTTCGCCATCGCCAGGTTGGCGCCGGAGTTGGTGCCGCCGATCAGCAGGTCGACGCCCTGCTGGTCGAACCATTCGCGCGCCTTCGAGGCGGCGATGTCGGCCTTGTTCTGGTGATCGGCGGAAATGAACTCGACTTTTTTACCGGCCAGCACCACGCCGGCGTCGGCAATCGCCATTTTGATCGCTTCCGCGCCGCCCTGCCCGTCGACGTCCGAATAGACGCCGGACATGTCGGTGATGAAGCCAATTTTGATGGTGTCGCCCGATACCTGGGCTTGTGCGGCCACTGAAAAACCCATGGCGCAGAGGGCGGTGGCGGCGATGGCGATTGCGTTACGTTTCATATTGTCTCCGTTTATTTGATTTGTTAGGGTGTGGCTGTGTGGCCTTACTGTGCGGCCTTACTGTGTGGCCTTACTACAAGCGTTCAACGCGGGCGTTATACGCCCAGAAGCTCGGTCAGGACGGGCATCTTCGCTTCCAATTGCGACGCAGCAAAAGTTTCGACAATCTGACCATGCTCCATCACATAAAACCGGTCCGCCAGCGGCGCCGCGAAGCGGAAATTTTGCTCGACCATGACGATCGTGTAGCCCTTGGCCTTGAGCATGGTGATCATCCGCGCCAGGCCCTGCACGATGACCGGGGCCAAGCCCTCGGAAATTTCATCGAGCAACAGCAGGCGCGCGCCGGTGCGCAGAATCCGCGCCACCGCCAGCATTTGCTGTTCGCCGCCCGACAGGCGGGTGCCCTGGCTGTGCTTGCGTTCCTCCAGGTTCGGGAACATCGAATAGATTTCGGCGATCGACATGCCTTCGTGGCCGGTGTCGAGCGCCGGCGGCAGCATCAGGTTTTCCTCTGTCGACAGCGACGAGAAAATGCCGCGCTCTTCGGGACAGTAGCCGACCCCGAGGTGGGCGATTTTGTGGGTCGCCAAACCAATTGCCTCGACGCCGTTGACTTGGATCGACCCTTTGCGCGCGCCGGTCAGGCCCATGATCGCGCGCAAGGTGGTGGTGCGGCCGGCGCCGTTGCGGCCCAGCAAAGTAACGACTTCACCCTGCTGCACCGTCAAATTAACGTCGTGCAAAATGTGCGATTCGCCGTACCAGGTGTGCAGGTTGCTTATTTTCAATGCCGTCGTCATCAATGGGCTCCTTCCAGCTCGGCGCTGGTGGTGCCCATATAGGCTTCCATCACCTGCGGATTGCGCGATACCTCGGCGTAACTGCCCTCGGCCAGCATGGCGCCGCGCTGCAACACAGAAATCTTGTCGCAGATGCCAGAGACCACGCTCATATTGTGTTCCACCATTAAGATGGTGCGGCCCTTCGAGACCTTCTTGATCAGTTCCGTGACCCGGTGCACGTCTTCGTGGCCCATGCCCTGGGTCGGCTCGTCGAGCAACATCATTTCCGGCTCCATTGCCAGCGTGGTGGCGATTTCCAGCGCGCGTTTGCGGCCGTAGGGCATGTCGACGGTAATGGTGTCGGCGAATTCGGTCAAATCGACTTCGGCCAGCAAGGCCATCGCCCGTTCGTTCAGTTTCGACAGGGAACGTTCGCTCTGCCAGAAATGGAAGGAGGTGCCGAGCTGGCGCTGCAGTCCTATGCGCACGTTTTGCAGCACCGACAGGTGCGGAAACACGGCAGAAATCTGAAACGAGCGGATCACCCCCATGCGCGCGATCTGCGCCGGCTTGGCCGCCGTGATGTCGTTGCCGTTGAAGAGGATGGTGCCGGAGGTGGGGACCAAGAATTTGGTCAGCAAATTGAAGCAAGTGGTTTTGCCGGCCCCGTTGGGACCGATCAGCGCGTGGATATGACCACGCTCAACCTTCAAGTTCACGTCGTTAACGGCCGTGAAACCCTTGAATTCCTTAGTCAAATTCCTTGTTTCCAAGATGACGTTTGACATCGTGTCTCCTCATTGTTCTTTTTCGTTCTACATCATTTTTTTAGATAATACACAGTTTAAATTTTACAAACAATACAGTATAACTACCATAAAGTATTGATCGCCGACTATCAGACAAGCGTCAAGCTTTGTCGAAATTTCGACAGAGAAAGCCCCTATTTCCAGCTTGCCTCAATCATTTGCGCGGCCTTTTCGGCGATCATCACGCTCGGCGAGTTGGTGTTTCCGGAGGTGATAAACGGCATAATGGAGGCGTCGACCACCCGCAAACCCGCCACCCCGACCACGCGCAGCGCGCTGTCGACCACCGCCAACGCATCGCCGGAGCGGCCCATTTTGCAGGTGCCGACCGGATGGAAAATCGTGGTGCCGATGAGACCGGCCGCTTCGGCCAACTCCTCCTCGCTGCGGTACTGCGGACCGGGCTTAAACTCCTCGGGCGCGAAACGGCTCAGCGCCGGCGCCGCGACGATAGTGCGCGTCAACGCCAGCGCCGCCGCCGCGGTTTTGCGGTCCTCCGCCGTACTCAAATAATTCGGGCTTATTTTCGGCGCCGCGTAGGAATCGCCGCTGGCGATACGCACATGCCCGCGCGCGCTCGGGCGCAAATTGCACACGCTGGCGGTAAACGCGGGGAAACTGTGCAGCGGCTGGCCGAACTTTTCCAGCGACAGCGGCTGCACGTGATATTGCAGGTCCGGCGTGGCAATGCCGGGATTAGATTTGGCGAACGCGCCCAATTGCGACGGCGCCATCGACATCGGGCCGCTCTGGAACATCGCATATTCCAGGCCTATTTTCATCTTGCCGTACCAATTGGCGGCCATCGTATTCAGTGTTTTCGCGTCGCGCACTTTGAAGACCATGCGCAGCTGCAAATGGTCTTGCAAGTTTTCGCCGACGCCGGGCGCGTCGACCACGGGCGTGATACCGTGCTGCCGCAGCAGCGCGGCCGGGCCGATGCCGGACAACTGCAAAATTTGCGGCGAGCCGATCGCGCCGGCGGTCAACAAGACTTCGCGCCTGGCCGCGGCGGTCCAGGCGGTGCCGCCGCCGGTGAACGCCACGCCGCGGCAGACCGGGCCGCCCTCGCCCTGCTCAATAATCAGCCGCTCGACATGGCTGCCGGTCATAATCGTCAGGTTCGGACGGCTGGACGCCGGCTTCAAAAAGGCTTTCGAGGTGTTCCAGCGGATGCCGCGCTTTTGATTGACGTCGAAATAGCCGCAGCCGCTGTTATCGCCGCCGTTGAAGTCGGCGCTGTTAGGAATGCCGACCTGGCTGGCGGCGTCGCGGAAGGCATCCAGTATTTCCCAGGACAGGCGTTGCTTTTCGACGCGCCATTCGCCGCCGGCGCCGTGGCTGGCCGACGCGCCGCCGTAATAATCCTCGCTTTGTCTAAACAGCGGCAGCACCTGGTTCCAGCGCCAGGACGCATCACCGGTCGCATCGGCCCAGCGATCGTAATCGCCGGATTGGCCGCGCATGTAAATCATGCCGTTGATCGAGGAGCTGCCGCCAAGTACCTTGCCGCGCGGGTAAATCAGGCTGCGACCGCCCAAACCGGCGTCCGGTTCGGTTTTATACAGCCAGTCGGTGCGCGGATTGCCGATGCAGTGCAGATAACCGACCGGAATATGGATCCAGACATAATCGTCCTTGCCGCCGGCTTCGATCAGCAAGACCGTCGCGTTCTTATCGCGTGTCAGGCGGTTCGCCAGAACGCAACCAGCGGTGCCGCCGCCAACAATAATATAGTCGTACTGTCCTGCTGATTCCAATGACTGCTCCTTCAACGTACACGATAGAGCGGTCAAACGCGGTTTTTACTGTGCCGCCTTCATTTCCGCCACCAGAGTCTGAACCAACTGTGCCGCGGGCATGCCGCGAGCAAGATTAACACCAGTACCAGCCCAGAGCGACATTAGTTCAGTGTCGCCAGCCTTGGCGGCGGCCGCGCGGATACTGCCGGTGAGGGCGTTTTGCACCGGATATGCAGGCACCAGAGTTTCGACCGATTCCATCATCTGCATAAAACGGTTCTCCAGTCCTCGCGCGTAGCGTCCTGAAAACGCGCGCGTCAACCTG
Source organism: Janthinobacterium sp. CG_23.3 (assembly GCF_046115965.1). Classification (NCBI taxonomy): domain Bacteria; kingdom Pseudomonadati; phylum Pseudomonadota; class Betaproteobacteria; order Burkholderiales; family Oxalobacteraceae; genus Janthinobacterium; species Janthinobacterium sp. CG_23.3. The sequence continues at coordinate 25,581 of NZ_JBJXIB010000046.1, forward strand.
GTCGGATGATTGTCGGCGCTAAGCAAGCGTTTCTTGTATTCGGGATGGATGCCGGATTCGTCGCTGACCAAGAAGGCCGTGCCCATTTGCACGGCGGAGGCGCCCAGCGCCAGCAATCGGGCAATATCGACGCCGTTCATGATGCCGCCCGCTGAAATAATGGGAATCTCAAGCACCCCGACCAGCTCTGCCAGCAACTCGGCAGTGCCCAGGGTGGCGTCTGTCTGGGGAACCAGAAAGGTTCCACGATGTCCGCCGGACTGGACACCGGAAGCGACCACGGCGTCGGCGCCCGCCGCTTGCCAGGCCAGACCTTCGGTCGCAGTCGTGACGGTGCCGATCACAAAAACGCCGGCGGCGTGCAGGCGTTGCACATGCGCGACACTCAGAATATCAAAAGTAAAGCTGGCAACGGCAGGCGCGGCCACGATCAAGGCGTCGAATTGTGCTTCGAAATCCTCACACCACTTGGCCGGCGCGGGCAATTCCTGCCAACCCAGCGTCGACCAAACGGGTTTCAGCAATTGAACGCCCTGCTCCACCTCGTCGGGAGTTGGTTGGGGGGTCTTCTGGACGAACAAATTCACCGCGAATGGACGCGTGGTAAGCGCCCGTATTTGCTCGACCTGGGCCAACATGGTTTCGGGCGTCAGCAAAGACGCCGCCAACGAACCGAGAGCGCCGGCGTTCGAGGCGGCAACAACCAGAGCGGGGACGGAGGCGCCGCCCGCCATCGGTCCCTGGATGATCGGATAGTCAAAAAGCTCGTGGAATTTCATCTTCAATCTCCCAAATCACGAACTGCAAGGTTACCAGATTGGTAAGGAAAAAGCGTTAAAGCAGCTATTTTTGAGGCGCCCGCCTTGTGGACAAGTCTATGGATATCCACAGGCACGGTTTGTGGGTAAGGAAAAAAAAATTTCTTCCTTTTTTTTTGTCCAGAAAGAGTTCATCGGACATACAAGGTATACACAGCAGTTGTAAACGCTTCAAGCACTTGATTTTAATCCAAAATACACACTTATCCACAGAAAAGTGACTACGTTAACAACTACTACTATTCTTATATTCAAACCTTTTTAAAGTAAACAAGCAACGGCTCGAAAAAAAAGACCACCCAACCCCTTCACAAGCACAACCTCCAATCTTGCTGCAAACACAGGACATGGACTGCTAGATCGCAAAAACCAAGGCGACCTCCTCGACACGCTGCTCGCAAGCTCCAACGACGAACGCTGCCATGGCTCAGCTCTGTCGGCCGTTTTTCCAACGGGGTATGCCAGCCGGCATCTCAAATTTTCCTTTCAGCGGCGTTCTAGAGGGCTTGTTCGCCGTTTTGGGAGCAATCTCTCAGCGAATTTTCAATCGCCGGGGGCGTTGAGGGGCTGGAAAAACCCCCTTGCGGCTCCTACAGCTTGCCTTGAAGAAAAAAAATTTCGTTTACTGCCTTTGGGAGCCTAAAAACGTGTCAAAAAGACCCTTTTCGACAGGGGCTGTGGATAAGTCAATGGATATCCACAGGACTGCTTGTGGGTAAGCCCGAACTTATCCAAGGGCCGATATTTTATACAGAATTGCTCCTGAAGAGATACAGCGATTATGCAGGCTTTATTTTTGAGCTAAACCGATGATTTTTAAGGAAAATAGTGACTTATCCACAGAAATATCCGCGTTTACTACTACTACTATTTTTATATAAACCCTTTGTAAACAACTAAAAGGCGAAGCCTGCGAATGGCTCAAAAAAAAAAAAGCAAAAACGTGCTTGAAAAATATATTGAAAAACCGTCTTCAGGAACCCCGGCGTCCAAACGCTGAAAACACCGGTCCGATGCCTGTGGTCCGCCTGCTGTCCGTACGCTGGCCGACCGGGGTGCTAAAGAAGGTCGGGAACGTTGGAAAATTGCTGGTTTTGCATTGAAAACCCGCTTTCTTCAAGCTGTCTGTGGATAAGTTCCTGCATATCCACAGGATGAGTTGTGGGAAAACTCACCCTTTGTCCACAGGCGCATTTTTATCCCAAATTAGTCCTGTCTGGATACAATGCTTATGCAAGCCGTTTTGTGGACTGTAAGTTGATGATTCTTATGGCGTAAACCTACTTATCCACAAAAATATGGTCGTTTACTATCACTACTATTTTTATATATACAAAACTTATATAAAACAGCTACACAGCGCAGTTCAGTGGATATTTCCTTTAAAGCAGCCAGAAAACCGCAAAAACAGAGATCAGAACCATGAATTCGAACAAAAAATTACGTTTAGGAGTCATCAGCGCCCTTGCAGAAGAGCAAGAAGGGCTGGTAGAAGCCATGAAAGGCCCCCACAAGCTCACGCACGCCATGCGTGACTACACCCAGGGTAACTTGTGGGGAATCGACGCTGTGTGCGTTCTGTCGCGTATTGGCAAGGCTGCGGCGGCCATGACTGCCGCTATCCTTGTGGAAAAGTTCGAAGTTACCCACATTGTTTTCACGGGAGTCGCCGGAAGCGGGGATATTTTCGTCAAAGTTGGGGATATAGTTGTCGCAGAATCACTAGTTCAGCACGATATGGACGCCCGTCCCCTGTTTCCGCGCTTTGAGGTGCCGTTGACTGGCCTCTCGCGTTTTCCGTCGGATCTGGCGTTGAGCGACCACTTGGCGTTCTCAGCGCAGGATTTCCTGTCGGACGAGCTGAAAAGCGTCTTCAATGAGGTTGAGGCGAAGGAATTCGGTCTCGACGAACCGCGCTTGCACCGTGGCTTGATCGGCAGCGGCGACCAGTTTATCCACAGCCGCGCGCAGTTGGGCCAGCTCAAGGAGGCTTTGCCCGACTTGTTGGCGGTGGAAATGGAAGGCGCCGCAGTGGCGCAGGTGTGTTTTGAGCTTGGCATTCCGTACGCGGTGATACGGACGGTGTCGGACAACGCCAACGAAGACGCCGCAGTCGACTTTATGCGGTTCGTGCGGACAGTCGCGTCGCGTTATGCGTTTCACGTCGTAAAACGGCTGTGCGAGCGGCTGGTGGGACGGACGTAAAAAAACCAGAGGCTTTAGGCCTCTGGTTTTTTTTACCGTGAAAAAGCTTATGCGCCCAACGTCATCAGGCTGGCGTTACCGCCGGCTGCCGTCGTATTCACGCACAGCGCCCGTTCAGCGACCAGGCGCCACAATGGGATGGCCCCCTCCTGGGTGGTCTCGATCGTGCCCACCAGGGCCCCTGAGCGGCCCGCCAACATGGGTTTGACCTCGTTTGCCAGGGCAGGCTCGACCATTACGATCTGGAAATGATCGCCGCAGGTTGCTATCGAGCCTACCCACTGGATGCGATCCTTGACCGCCGCCGGCAAGTCGACCGGCACCAGCGAAGGCGACGACGACAATATCAGCGCCTTGTTGCCGGTTGCCAGCGCCGCTGCCAACTGGTTCAGCAGCACGCCGAGCGTTTCCGCCATGCACACCACTTGTCCGCGCTCGACGAAGCTGAGCGTGTTGCGCTCGCCGGTTGGGCCTGGCAAGACCGTGGTGCTGCCATGCAAGGTGGTGCGCGCGTATTCGTTGGCCAAGTCCGCGACTTGTTGATGGCCGTGGCTTGTGGCCCATACCGTCAAGGCGTCCAGCGCCGGCGTTGCCTGGCGCTGGTGCTGGGCGGGGGCCGGCGTGCCGCGTTGCAGACGTTTCAAGTAAAGCGGACCGCCGGCTTTTGGCCCGGTGCCCGATTTGCCTTCGCCGCCGAACGGCTGCACGCCAACGACGGCGCCGACGATGTTGCGGTTGACGTAGATGTTGCCGACATGCGCGCGGCTGGAGATGAAGTCGATGGTTTCGTCGATGCGCGAATGGATGCCCAGCGTCAGTCCGAAACCGCTGTTGTTGATTTCTTCAATCAATTGCGGCATTGCCGCGCGCTTGTAGCGGATCACGTGCAGTACCGGGCCGAACACTTCATGCGTCAGTTCCGACAGCGACTTGATTTCCAGCACGGTTGGCGCGACGAAGGTGCCGTTCACCGCCGGCAGATCGAGCGAAAAATGGTCGATGGCGGTGGCCTTCATTTTGTTGATATGGGCCAGCAGGTTGCGCTGCGCTTCGGTGTCGATGACCGGGCCGATATCGGTGGCCAGGCGGTCCGGGTTGCCAACGCGCAGTTCGCGCATCGCGCCTTTGAGCATTTTGACGGTCTTGTCGGCGATTTCCTCCTGCAGGAACAGCACGCGCAGGGCCGAGCAGCGTTGGCCGGCGCTGTCGAAGGCGGACGAGATGGCGTCTTGCACCACTTGCTCCGGCAGGGCCGACGAATCGACGATTAGCGCGTTTTGGCCGCCGGTTTCGGCGATCAGCGGAATGTCGCAGTTTTCGGCGACCGAGCGCTTCGCCAGGGTGCGGTTGATCAACTGCGCCACTTCGGTCGAGCCGGTGAAGATCACGCCTTTGACGCGGGCGTCGGCGCACAGGCCGGCGCCGACCACTTCGCCGCGGCCGGGCAGGAATTGCAGCGCGCCGCGCGGCACGCCGGCCTGGTGCAGTAGTTCGACGGCGCGGTGGGCGATCAGCGGGGTCTGCTCGGCCGGTTTGGCCAGCACCACGTTCCCGGCGGCCAGGGCGGCGCCGATCTGGCCGGTGAAAATCGCCAGCGGGAAATTCCACGGGCTGATGCAAGTGACCGGACCCAGCGCCAGCGTGTTCGGCACGTCGTGCACTTGCGCCGCGTAGTAGCGCAGGAAGTCGACTGCTTCGCGCACTTCGGCGATGGCGTTCGGCAGCGATTTGCCGGCTTCGCGGATCGCCAGCGCCATCAATTCCAGGCGGTGCGTTTCAAACAGGTCGGCGGCGCGGTTCAGCGCGGCGGCGCGCAGCGCCGGCTCGGTGGTTTGCCAATCCATGGCGAAAGCGCTGGCGCTGGCCAGCGCGGCGTCGACGTCGGCGGCGTTGGCTTCGACCACGCTGCCGACAACGTCGTCGTGGCGGGCCGGGTTGCGCAGGCTTTGCGCCGCCACGTCGGTGCCGATGCTCAATGGCGCGTCGATCAGCGGAGCGGCGTTCCAGTTGCGCGGCGCGGCCAGCGCGGCGGAGACCTCGCGCAGCACGTCTTCATTGGCCAGGTCGAGGCCGGCCGAGTTCTTGCGCTCGCCGCCGAACATGTCGATCGGCAGCACGATGCCGGGATGCGGCACGCCGCCCTGCGCGCGCGCGGCGGCGAACGGGTCGGTGATAAGCGACTCGATGGCGATCTTTTCGTCGACGATCTGGTTGACGAACGAGGAGTTGGCGCCGTTTTCCAGCAGGCGCCGCACCAGGTAGGCCAGCAGCGTTTCATGCGAGCCGACCGGGGCGTAGATGCGGCAAGGCTTGTCCAGATTGGCGGCGCCGACGACTTGGTCGTACAGCGTTTCGCCCATGCCGTGCAGGCACTGGAACTCGTAGTCGGTGACGCCGTCCTGTTTCGCCCAGGTGTAGATGACGGCCAGCGTTTGCGCGTTGTGGGTGGCAAACTGCGGATACAGTAGGCCGTTGGCGCCCAGCAGTTTCTTGGCGCAAACCAAATACGACACGTCGGTGTACACTTTGCGGGTGTAGACTGGATAGTCGATCATGCCGTCGACCTGGGCGCGCTTGATTTCGGCGTCCCAATACGCGCCCTTGACCAGGCGCACCATGAACTTGCGGCCGCTGCGCTTGGCCAGGTCGATCAGGAAATCGATGGCGAACGGGCAGCGCTTTTGATACGCTTGCACGACGAAGCCGATGCCCTCGAAACCGGCCAGCTCGGGGTCGAAGGCCATCGCCTCCATCAGGTCTAGCGACAATTCGAGGCGGTCGGCTTCTTCGGCGTCGATGTTCAGGCCGATGTTGTATTTTTTGGCCAGCAAGACCAGCGTTTTGACGCGCGGCAGCAGTTCTTCCAGTACGCGTGCGCGCTGGGCTCGGCTGTAGCGCGCGTGCAAGGCCGACAGTTTGACGGAAATGCCGGGGCCTTGTTTGATGCCGCGGCCGTTCGAGGCGCGACCGATGGCGTGGATCGCGCTTTCATACGAGGCGTAGTAATTGGCCGCGTCCGCTTCGGTGAGGGCGGCCTCGCCCAGCATGTCATAGGAATAGCGGTAGCCGCGCGATTCGTTGTCGCGGCTGTTTTTGATGGCTTCTTCGATGGTCTGGCCGGTGACGAACTGGTTGCCGAGCATGCGCATGGCCATGTCGACGCCTTTGCGGATCAGCGGTTCGCCGCCCTTGGTGATGAGTTTCGACAGGGCCGAGCTGAGGCGGTTTTCGCTGCTGGTGCTAACCAGCTTGCCGGTGATCAGCAAGCCCCAGGTGGCGGCGTTGACGAACAGCGAAGGCGATTCGCCCAGATGTTTGCGCCAGTCGCCCTTGCTGATCTTGTCGGCGATCAGGCGGTCGGCGGTGGCGCTGTCGGGAATGCGCAACAGGGCTTCGGCCAGGCACATCAGCGCCACGCCCTCTTCGGAGGACAGCGAGAATTCGTGCATCAGCGCGTCCACGCCGGACGAGCGGGTGCGTTTTTCGCGCACGGCGGCGACCAGCTTGTGGGCCAGCATCTGGGCTTCCTGGTTGGCGCCGGCGCCTTCCTGTTGCAGTTGGCCGAGCAGCCACTGGACCGCGTCGACCTCGTCGCGCCGGTAGGCGGCGGTGATGGCGGCGCGCAAGGGGGTCGGGTCGCGCAGGATTTCGGCCTGGAGCGCGGCGAACGGGGGGGCGGACGATGCCGGGGTGGTGGAAGGATGCATGGAAGGCTCTTTTAGAAAATAATCACTATGAAACACGCAGCAAAACACGCTGGTCGACGGCGGACTGGAGGCGAATTTGGCTGACCGGAAGATGATGCGATTGTAAGGCGAATTCTCATGGATTAATTCTGGTAATACACAGTACTAGCCATAGATTGTTTTTAATGCGACAATAAAACCAAATAATATTTATTTGGGGACTGTGGCTTATGTTGGACAAGATTAGTAAGAAAATACTGATGGAATTGCAGAGCGACGGCCGTATCAGCAACGTCGAATTGGCGGCTCGGGTGAACCTGTCGCCGGCCGCTTGCCTGGAGCGCGTACGCAAGTTGCACGAGTCGGGCTACATCATGGGTTACACCGCCCAGCTCAACCCGCAGTTGCTGGACGTGTCCCTGCTGGTGTTCATCGAAGTGGTGCTGGACCGCACCACGCCGGAAGTGTTCGACGCCTTCAAGCATAGCGTACAAATCATCCCGGAAGTGCTGGAATGCCACATGGTTGCCGGCGGTTTCGACTATTTAGTCAAGGCGCGCGTGAAGGACATGGCCGCCTACCGCGAATTCCTGGGCAAAACGCTGCTGCAGAAGGGGGTGCGCGAAACCCACACCTACGCGGTGATGGAAGAAGTCAAGAACACCACCAAGCTGCCTATTAAGTAAGGCGGCGCGCCGCCGGGATTTTCCCACCTAAAACAAGAAATTTTCACAGCCACTGACGGGCGACTACGTGGTCGACACTTAACTTGGCGGCACGTGGATCGCCCGGAGTCGTCGGGTTCAGTCGATGTCGTTTTTGGCGGCGATGCCGCCGCCGGACGCCGTGGCGCTGCGCAAGGTCACGGTGTTCATGCCTTCGAGGTGGCTGCGCAGCCATTTGTGCGCCGGGCTGCGGGCGTCGCGCTCATGCCACAGCATGTCGAGGTGGACCGCCGGCAGCGGGAACGGCAGTTCCTTGTAGATCAGCGCCTCGGTCATGCCGGTCGAGGCGATCAGGTGGCGCGGCAGCACCGTCAGCAGGTCGGAGTTCGCCACCACCCTGCCGGCGGTAAAGAATTGGTTGACGGTCAGCAGGATGCGCCGCTCGCGGTGGATTTGCGCCAGCGCCTCGTCGACCAGGCCGTGCGCGCGCCCCGAAAAGCTCACCAGCAGGTGGTTGGCCGTGCAGTAGTTGTCCAAAGTCAGTTCGACCTTGGCCAGCGGGTGCTGGCGCCGCATCACGCAGACGTAGTGGCCGGAGTACAGCCGCTCGTGGCGGATCGGCGAGCCGGTTTCGCTCGACAGCTGCGCCGCCACGCCCGGGAAGAAGCCGACCGCCAGGTCAATGTCGCCGCGCAGCAGCATCGGCCGCGGCTCGCGCGTGGTCAACGGCACCATGCGCACGTTGACGCCCGGCGCCTCGCTCTCGATCGAGCGCATCAACGACGGCAGCCAGAACGCCGCGGTGGCGTCGGCCATCGCCATGCGGAACGTGGCATGGGTTTTCGAGACGTCGAAGGTTTCCGGCGTCACCGCCGCCTCCAGGCTGGCCAGCGCCGAGCGCACCGCCGGCCACAGCGCTTCGGCCCGCGGCGTCGGCTTGACGCCGTAGGCGGTGCGGATCAGCAATTCGTCGCCCAGGCTTTCGCGCAGGCGTTTGATGGCGTTCGATACGGCCGGTTGCGTCATCGCCAGGTGGCCAGCGGCGCGCGTCAGGTTTTGTTCTGTCATGACGGCGTCGAAGACGCGCAACAAGTTCAAATCCAGCGTCAGAAAGCTCATGGTGGCCTAATTGTTTTCTTAAAAATATGAGTTAATTGGTAATGAGATATTCATGGCGCGCTGCCAGCGATGGAAATATGGCGCTCCACATTCATGATACATATAATTGGTATCAGAAAATGAAATTGGCTGTATATGTTGCACTGCACTATAGTAACTCATCAATTTCTATAATGCACTGGAACATCATGTCTACCGTCCTCTCCGCCGTCCCAACCGCCCTCGCCGCCGTACTGGATATTTCGCTGTTGAGCGCACTGCACATCGTCTTGAGCGCGGTTGCCGCGGCCGCCTTGCTGGCGTTGTTCAAACCGCTGCTGCTGGGCGTGGCGCGCGCGCTGCTGCTGGTGGTGAAACCCAAGATGAGCAAGGAGCAACGCCTGGCCGCGCGCCAGATGCGCGACGCGATGATGCTCAACCGCATGCTCAACGCGATGGACGGTTCGGCCCCCAGCCACGCCGCCGAACTGCGCGCGCTGGCGTCGCGCGCCTAAGCCTGGCAGCGCCGCCGCTGCGCGTCTCAGCGCGGCGCGCCCAGCAATTCGGGCTTGAGCAAGAAGTCCACCGGCTTCTCGCCGATCCAGATCTTCAACACCGCGTTATAAAACGCCTGGTCCAGCATCACTTCCCCGATCTTCCTGCCGTTCAACTGGCATTGCGTGCCGATGCTGGGAATCCAGTCCAGCGCCAGCACATCGCCCTTTTTCAGGCCCGGCAGCAAAGCGAACATTTGTCCGAACTGCATGGTCTGGGTCAGGATTTTGCTTTTATCGACCTTGTCGGAGTTGTTGTTCAGCCCCTTCATGAAGGCCTGCCCAAGCTCGTCCGAGCTGACATCGCGCATCATCACCAGCTGCACCCGGCGCGGGCCGGACAGGGCGAGGATCTCGGCGACGGTGTTTTTCTTTTCCGGCAGATAAAGGCCGGCCGCATAGACCTTGAAGATCGCCTTGTAGCGCACGCCTGCGCCGTTCAGCTTTAATTCCCTGTTCGCAATGATGACGGTGTCGTCTAGCTTGACGCCGCCGACCTCGAACGCCTGCGCGCCTTGGCTGAACGCGGCGGCCAGGCAGGCGGCGGCCAGCAGGCGCTTGACGCTGTTTTTATTTCTGACAATCATTAGGTCTCCACGGGGGATCGGGTTTGCACGGCGTATCGGCAAGCAGTGTAAAACAGTTGGCGTGCGCCGTCGCCGCTTATTTGATGCGGGCCGCGGGGACGGGAGGGGGCATTTTGTATGCCGGGGAAGCGGGAAAAAAACGCAGGCGCAGAGCCGGGGCCGGACCGTCAAGTCCGACCCCGGGGTTACGCCGCTGGTTTTGATTACTCCAACGACGCCCTTGCTCTGGTTTTATTGTCCGGCTTGCAGGCGTTCGTACTTGGCGCGCAGCTCGGTTTCGGTTTCGCGCCAGGCCGGGTTGAACGGGATGCAGCTGACCGGGCACACCTGCTGGCATTGCGGCTCGCTGAAATGGCCAACGCACTCGGTGCATTTGTCCGGGTCGATTTCGTAAATTTCGGCGCCCATGTAAATCGCTTCGTTCGGGCACTCGGGCTCGCATACGTCGCAGTTGATACAGTCGTCGGTGATCAGTAGTGCCATGGCTTTACTCGCTTATTCGGACGCCGCCGCGTTTGCTGCAATTTTCTGTTGCAGCCAGCGATCCACCGAGGGGAAAACAAACTTGGAAACGTCGCCGCCCAGCACCGCGATCTCGCGCACGATGGTGCCCGAGATGAACTGGTATTGGTCGGACGGGGTCAGGAACATGGTTTCAACGTCCGGCAGCAGATAGCGGTTCATGCCGGCCATTTGAAACTCGTACTCGAAGTCGGATACGGCGCGCAGGCCGCGCACGATGACGCGGGCGTCGTGCTTGCGCACGAAGTCCTTCAGCAGGCCGGAAAAACTTTCCACCTGCACGTTCGGGTAGTGGCCCAGCACTTCGTTGGCGATCCGCAGGCGCTCGTCGAGCGAGAAGAAGGGGCTCTTGTTCTTGCTGTCGGCGACGCCGACGATCAGCTTGTCGAACAGACCGGATGCGCGGCGCACCAAATCTTCATGGCCGCGGGTGAGCGGATCGAACGTTCCCGGATATACGGCTACAACCATTGCGGCTCCCTAGAGATGCACCTATATAGAACGCGCATTATGCCTGAAAAACAGGCGGCCCCTTGATACCGGGGCCGCCACCTGGCTATTCCGCGGCGTTTTCGCCGGTTGGCGCCGGTTTGTTGTAAGTTAGCAAATGATAGAAGACGGTGCCGGCTTTATCGGCGCGGATGACATTCCAGCAGGCCATCCAGTCCGGTCGCGCCGGCCCGGCCGGATCGTCGAAGCTCAGCGGCAGGCCGGACTCGGCGTAGACCAGGCCGCCGTCCTTGAGCAGCGCGGCGCACAGTGGCAGCGTGCGCGCCAGGAAATCCTGCTGGTATGGCGGGTCGAGGAAGATCAGGTCGAAGCGCTGGCCGCGCGCGGCCATGCTTTGGGCCGTCAGCAAGGCGTCGCCGCGCAGCAGTTGCACCTGGTCGGCGCGCAGCTTGGTTTTGATGTCGTCGAGCTGGCGGATCACCGGGCTGTGGGCGTCGACCATCGTCACCGACTGGGCGCCGCGGCTGGCCGCCTCGAAGCCGAGCGCGCCGCTGCCGGCGAACAGGTCGAGGCACTGGGCGCCGGCCCAGTTGCCGTCGCGCAGGTGGTTAATCCAGTTGAACACCGTCTCGCGCACCCGGTCCGGGGTCGGCCGCAGGCCCAGCGCGTCCAGCACCGGCAGCACCGAGCGTTTCCAGGTGCCGCCGATGATGCGGACCTGGTTCGAGTGTGGCGGCCGGTGGACCGGGACTTTGGCGGGTTTTTTTGGCTTTTGCATGGGGCGGCGGGAGTGATTCAGTGTCGGCCACTATAGCATATGGGGGTGGCCGGCCCGGGCGTGGGCGGCCGGGACGGCGCCGCCGGCGGCGCCAGCACAAGCGGCGGCGACCGCAGATCGGGTTAGCGGAGCGTAACCCGACAAGCGCCGCCACTGGCAAACGACGCCAGCCGGCGGCTTGCAGCGTTCAGCGCGCTTCCGCCGCCAGTGAGTTGAAGTCGTCGATCCAGCCCTGCATGCGCTTGACGGCGTGGGCTTTCTGGGTTGGCGTCGCTGTCTTGATCACCGTCAGCACCAGCCGCGCCGTGCCTTCGTTGTAGGCGTCGAAAAACGCTTTCTGCTCGGAATGCTCCATGCGCTCGAAGCTTTCCACGATCAACTTGTGGATCAGCGCCACCGTCGCTTCCTTGCCCAATTTTTCGCGCTGCACCTTTTGCGCCAAGCCGATAATGCTGCGCTGGCGCCGCAAACGCTCCTCGAACCACAGTTCGTTGTTGAGCGGGCGCGCGTCGGAGGCCTGGCGTATCAACTCCTCCTGTTCCCGGCTGAAGCTGCCGAACCACAGCTCGAACTGCTCCATCGACTTTTGATAGCGGAACTTCTGCCGCTTCGCGGCGTCGCCGCGCAGATACTTCTTGCGGTAGTCCTCGTTGTTCTTGGCAAACTTCTTTTCCATTTGGGCGATTTGCTCGGGGCGCAGCGAGCGCGCCAAGTCGGCCAGGTCGGGTTCGGCCTTGACGATCACTGCCTGGGCGCGGGTCTTGATGTCGGCGTAAGTGGCCAGCAAATCGGCCTGGGTCGGATTGCTCTGCAATTGGCGCTGGGCGTTCGTCAATACCTGGACGTAATCCTTCAGTTGGGTCTGCCGATGCCAGTGGAACATCTTGTCGATGTCCTTCTGGACCCAGCCCTTTTGGTCGGATTCGAGGTCGACGTAGGCGTTGAGCCACCAGTAAAGGAGGGTGTCGCCGTTGTTGTAGCTGAGCCGCAGCGAGCTGCAGCCGGCCAACAACACGAGTAGCAAAACCAGCAGGCACTGTTGCAGCCTGCCGCCGCGGAAGGGCGTGTTAAAATTTTTCATATTCTTAACTTAATTAATTCCACGCCTATGAATGTTGTCATCCTCGCCGCCGGCATGGGAAAGCGTATGCAATCGGCGCTGCCCAAAGTATTACATCCCCTGGCTGGCAAGCCACTGCTGTCGCACGTGATCGACACGGCGCGCAGCCTGGCGCCTTCCCGATTATGCGTTATTTACGGACATGGCGGCGCAGCCGTGCTGAACTTGCTTGAAAAGCAAAACGAGGGCCAGGCCACGCCCATCGGCGCCGCCTTGCAAGAGCAGCAACTTGGCACCGGCCACGCCGTCATGCAGGCGCTGCCCGCGCTGGACGACAACGCCGCCACACTGATCCTGTACGGCGACGTGCCGCTGACCAGCGCCGCCTCGCTGCAACGCCTGGTCGACGCGGCCGGCGCCGACAAGCTGGCGATCCTGACCGTGGTGCAGGCCGACCCGTTCGGCCTGGGCCGCATCGTCCGCGAAAACGACGCGATCGTTCGCATCGTCGAGGAGAAAGACGCCACCGACGCCGAGCGGGCGATCGGCGAAATCAACAGCGGCATCATGGTCGCGCCGACCGCGCACCTGAAGCGCTGGCTGGCCGGCCTGTCGAACCAGAACGCGCAGGGCGAGTATTACCTGACCGACATCGTGGCCCAGGCCGTGGCCGACGGCGTGGCGGTGGTGTCGGCGCAGCCGGCGGCGGAGTGGGAAGTGGCGGGCGTGAACAGCAAGGTGCAACTGGCCCAGCTGGAACGCATCCACCAGGGCAACATCGCCCGCGCGCTGCTGGAACAGGGCGTGACGCTGCTGGACCCGGCCCGCATTGACGTGCGCGGCGAGCTGATCTGCGGACGCGACGTCAGCATCGACGTCGGCTGCGTGTTCGAGGGCCGCGTCGTACTGGCCGACGGCGTCACGGTCGGCGCGCACAACGTGATCGTCAACGCCAGCATCGCCGCCGGCGCCCAGATCAAGCCGTTCTGCCACATCGAGGACGCCGTCGTTGGCGCCGCCTCGGTGATCGGGCCGTACGCGCGCCTGCGCCCCGGCACGGTGTTGGCCGAGGACGTTCACATCGGCAATTTCGTGGAAATCAAAAACAGCCAGATCGACGCTCACAGCAAGGCCAACCACTTGGCTTACATCGGCGACGCCACAGTTGGTTCGCGCGTCAACATCGGCGCCGGCACCATTACCTGCAACTACGACGGCGCCAACAAGTTCCGCACCGTCATCGAGGACGACGCCTTCATCGGCAGCGACAGCCAGCTGGTCGCCCCTGTCACCGTGGGCAAGGGCGCGACGCTGGGCGCCGGCACCACGCTGTCGAAGGACGCGCCGGCGGGCAAGCTGACGATCTCGCGCACCCGCCAGGTGACGATCGACGGCTGGCTGCGTCCGGTCAAGATCAAAAAGTAATCGCTCGATTACGATCCCGCAGCAAGCGGCGCTGCCCAGGCAAGCCGCCCGGCTTGCCTGTTCCTGCCGCCGTTGCCAGCATCCCGCGGCGCCCTCCTCCGCGTATTTTTTCTGTGGATAACTCTGTGGGAAAGCCTGTCAATACACATGGGATAAGCTTGTGCGCAAGCCAGGAATAAGCGCTGGATAACTTGGCAGTTTGGTAGAGAAACCGCATCGGCTATGACGCTGCGGTGTGTTCGCGGCCTGCCCGGCCGCGTAACTGCTCTTCAGCCCCGCTTCCGTCCACTTTGTGGATAACTTTGTGCATAAGCCGGCAAATAAGCGTTGGATAAGCATTGCATAAGCGGGGATAAGTGTCTCGATCGCCAATGCATGCGGCAGGGCGATTGCATGAAGGCGAAGGTGTAGCCGATGGCGAAGTTGGCAAATATTGCTTGTAAACTCGTTGAGAAAGGCGTTTACTCTCAATATTT
>NZ_JBJXIB010000047.1:0-39221 GCF_046115965.1 Janthinobacterium sp. CG_23.3
CTACGCAAGCAAGGCCATGGCATGCTTGAGGTTCTGCTCCGGGCCTTCAACGGTAATCCTATCCCGCTTGCCGCATAGCGGCTGAACAGTCACAATTTAAGAACATTCCCTCGGAAAATGTCGTCACTTGCTTGCCCAATACCTGAACACGGGGATTGTCGTCCTGTATCTTGATGCGCACCGCATTCCCCTGATTTGCCACCGGACAGGTGCTTTCCCACCCGGTGAAGGACAGCCGGGAACTCCTCGCCCAAGTGCGCTCCACCGCCGTTTTCACCCACGAGCGCTCGGCACTGTTGACCGTGGACGGGTTGATCCAGCAAACAGGAATGGTCGACTGACTCCACACAGCGGACCTGAGCACATAGCCATTCTCGTCGGCCCACGCGGTGGACGCCAGGGACGCCAGTATCAGCGCGGAGATGTTCTTAATATAAATGCGTTTCGACATCTAAAAGTACTCCAAGTAAATGATGCGTTTAACAAAAAAACAACGTTTTATTGTATATCAAACACACCCTGGAGTTGCGTTATTTTACATATTGTATTTTAACTACCTAATTGACTGTTTCGCATGTGCACAAAAAAGCCCGCCATCCGCCCTTTGAGGGGCAGGTGGCGGGCTGGACGGCCCTAATCCGGTTATCGCTTACACGTTGAACAGGAAGTTCAGCACGTCGCCATCCTTGACCACGTATTCCTTGCCCTCGGCGCGCATCTTGCCCGCCTCTTTCGAGCCGGCTTCGCCCTTGTAGGCGACGAAGTCGTCGTAGGCGATGGTCTGGGCGCGGATGAAGCCGCGCTCGAAGTCGGTGTGGATCACGCCGGCCGCCTGCGGGCCGGTGGCGCCGACGTGGATGGTCCAGGCGCGCACTTCCTTGACGCCGGCGGTGAAGTAGGTTTGCAGGCCGAGCAGCTTGTAGGCGGCGCGGATCAAGCGGTCCAGTCCGGGTTCCTGCATGCCCATGTCGCTCAGGAAGGCTTCCTTGTCGGCGTCGTCGAGGTCGGCGATTTCCGATTCGATCGAGGCGCAGATGGCGACCATCGGCGCGTTTTGCGAGGCGGCGTAGGCGGCCAGCTGGTCCAGCAGCGGGTTGTTGACGAAGCCGGTGTCGGAAACGTTGCCGACGTACATGGCCGGCTTGGCGGTGATCAGGCACAGCGGCTTGATCAGCGCCATTTCCTCGGCGTCCAGGCCGAGCGCGCGCACCGGCTTGGCGTCGTTCAGATGCGGCATGATGCGTTCGAGCAGCGCCACCAGCTTGGCCGCGTCCTTGTCGCCGGAGCGGGCCTTCTTGTGCTCGCGGTGGATGGCTTTTTCAACCGTGCCCATATCGGCCAGCGCCAGCTCGGTCTGGATCACTTCGATGTCGTCGAGCGGGCTGATCTTGCCGGCCACGTGGATCACGTTGTCGTCTTCGAAGCAGCGCACCACGTTGACGATGGCGTCGGTTTCGCGGATGTGCGACAGGAACTGGTTGCCCAGGCCCTCGCCCTTCGACGCGCCCGCCACCAGGCCGGCGATGTCGACGAATTCGACGATGGCGTTGACCAAGCGCTCCGGCTTGACGATGGCGGCCAGCGCCGCCATGCGCGGGTCCGGCACCTCGACGACGCCGACGTTCGGCTCGATGGTGCAGAACGGGTAGTTCTCGGCCGGGATGCCGGCCTTGGTCAGGGCGTTGAAGAGGGTGGACTTGCCGACGTTAGGCAGGCCGACGATGCCGCATTGGAGACTCATGGAAAACCTTTAATAATCAAAGCACGACCGCGCCGGCGGGCGGCGCTGGGGCGGTGCTGGTAGAGAAAACGGGGCGCCTGGCCGCATTTTCGGGAAATGGTATTGTTGTGCAGCGTTCAGGGGTCAATTGTAACCTTCCCGCAGGCTCTCTTCAAAAGAGTTATGCGCCGGCGCCGCCGATTTACGCCGCAAGCGCCGCCGCCGCGTCGCCGCCGCAAGCCCGCTTGCGTTGCCTCAAGGGGCGTCGCGGCCGCCAAACTACCATTCCTGAACCGGCGCGCCGTCCGCCGCCCGCCCAGGAGTCCGACATGTGCCTTGCCTTCTCGCCCGCGCGGCACCTCGCCGCCGCCCTGCTCGCGGCCGCCTGCCGCGCCGCGGCGGCGCACGACAGCGGCACCGACCCGTCGCTGGTGATCGAGCGCTTCGCGCAATCGTACGTGGTCGAGGCCGACGGCAGTTACACGCTGACGGTG
The DNA here is from genome assembly GCF_046115965.1 of Janthinobacterium sp. CG_23.3. Classification (NCBI taxonomy): domain Bacteria; kingdom Pseudomonadati; phylum Pseudomonadota; class Betaproteobacteria; order Burkholderiales; family Oxalobacteraceae; genus Janthinobacterium; species Janthinobacterium sp. CG_23.3. Next base: position 2,215 of record NZ_JBJXIB010000047.1, read on the forward strand.
GAGGACGAGCGCCGCATCGCGCAGCAACGCGCGGTCGGCCCGCACAGCCAGTACTACATCAGTTACAACGGCACGCTCGACAGCGTCGACGCCATCGCCGCCTACACCGAGAAGCCGGACGGGCGCCGCCTGGCCGTCGGCCCCGGCCAGATCAAGGACCAGCACGAGGCGGTCTCGGCCGAGGCGCCGGTGTTCCAGGACATCCGCGTCAAAGTAATCGTCTTCCCCGACGTGGCGGTGGGCGACCGCTTGGTGCTGCGTTACGTGCTCAAGCGCAGCGGCGCCCTCTTCCCCGGCCATTTCGAGGACTTGTCGTCGTCGCAGTTTTTCCTCAACAAGGCCTTCAGCCTGCGCTACGACTTGCCGGCCGGGATGCCGCTGTACGCCGACGCGCGCGGCTTCCGGCCGGTGGCGCTGGCCAGCCCGCCGGGCAGGCGGCGTTACCAGTGGGACTATGTGCCGGGCGACAACGAGCGTATCGAAGCCGATTCGGTCAGCTACCTCGACTACGGCAAGCGCCTGGCGGTGTCGACCTTCGCCGACTACGCCGCCTTCGCGCGCGCCTTCGAGGCCGGCGCGCGCGGGCGCGCCGCGGTGACGCCGGCGATCGCCGCGCTGGCGCGCCAGCTCACGGCCAGCCGCGCCGCGCCGCGCGAGCAAGCCCTGGCGCTGAGCGACTGGGTGCGCAAGCACATCCGCTATGTCGCGCTGTACATCGGCCCCGGCGGCGTGGTGCCGCAGGCCGCCGGCGAGGTGCTGGCGCGCCGCTACGGCGACTGCAAGGACCAGGCCGCGCTGCTGCAGGCGCTGCTGGGCGCGGCCGGCATCGACAGCACCGGCGCGCTGCTCAACAACGGCAACGTGTTCCAGTTGCCCGGCGTGCCGACGCTGGGCATCTTCAACCATATCATCACCTACGTGCCCGGCCTGGACCTGTACCTGGACCCGACCGCCGAGGCCATCGCCGCCGGCTACCTGCCCGAGCGCGACCTGGGCAAGCCGGTGTTGCTGACCAAAACGGGCCGCCTGGCCGCCACCCCGGCGGCCCAGCCGGGACGCAGCCGCAACGCCATCACCTTCCAGATTGGCAAGAACGGCAACAGCCTGTTCCGCGTCGCCAAGACCAGCGCCGGCGCCAGCGCCGAGCCGTACCGGCAGGCGCTGCGCGGCATCGGCCAGGCCGAGCGTGACGCGCTGGTCGAACGCATGCTGCAGGGCGCCGGCCAGCGCGGCTACGGCGTGCTCGACCCGGGCCGGCTCGACGGCGGCGGCGACGAGTATCAAATGGTGTTTGCCGGGGTCAGCGACAGCGTCGCCAACCTGCCGGGGCAGGCCGGCGTCGCCACCTCGTTCAGCTTCTGGGGCGGCGTCACCGAGGCGGTGCTGGCGCTGGCGCAGGAAAAGGAGCGCAGCCAGGACTATGTCTGCCCGGCCGTCGACAGCGAGGACCAGAGCGGCTTCGAGTTCGCCCCCGAGGTCGCCATCCTGGCGCTGCCGGCGGCGCTGGCGCTGCGCCAGGACAGGCTCGACTACCGCGCCGACTACACGCGCGCCGGCAACACCGTGACGGTGCGGCGGCGCCTCGTGTTCAGCCCGCCCGGCATGGTGTGCACGGCGGCCGACTTCCAGCGCCTGCGCCCGATGGTCGAGCGCATGCTGCGCGACCTGAAGAGCCAGATCATCGTCGAGGCGCGCTAGGAAACGCCGCGCCGGCCTCGCGTTCTTGCTGGGGGGGCGCCGGCTACGCGGCGGTATGCAACTGCATCGTCGCGATGTCCATCTTGCCTTCGCAGGCCAGCGGCAGCACGCGCAGGCTTTTTTCAATCGCCTCGTCGATCAGCGCCTGCTCTTCCTTGCGCGGGCGGTGCAGCACGAAGTCGGCCACGGCCTGCTGCGAGGCGGTGGTGCGCGGGTGGCCGATGCCCAGGCGCAGGCGCCAGTAGTCCTGCGTGCCGAGCGCGGCGGTGATGTCCTTGAGGCCGTTGTGGCCGCCGGCCGAGCCGCCCTTCTTCATCTTGGCCACGCCGGGCGCCAGGTCGAGTTCGTCGTGCACCACCAGCACCTCGTCGGGCGCGATCTTGTAGAAGCGCGCCAGCGCGCCGACCGACTGGCCGGAGCGGTTCATGAAGGTTTGCGGCTCCAGCAACCACACTTCGCGCCCGCCGACCGCGGTTTTCGCGACCAGCGCGTTAAAACGCGATTCGCGCTGCAGGCGCGCGCCGGGCAGGCTGTTGGCGAGCTGGTCCACCAGCCAGAAGCCGGCGTTGTGGCGGGTTTGTTCGTATTCGGGGCCGGGGTTGCCGAGGCCGACGATCAGGCGAATGGGCATGGGATAGTGGGAGAGGAAAATGCGATTATGGCTGAAAACGGGCAATAAAAAACCCGCCAGGCGGGTTTTTTATCGATGCGGCCGCCAGGCGGCCGCTTCGTAGAGTATTACTTCTTGCCTTTTTTGGCGGCTGGAGCAGCGGCAGCGCCTTCAGCAGGAGCGGCGGCTTCGGCCGACACGTGGCCAGCCGGCACCAGGGCGGTGGCAACGGTTTGGTTCTTGCCGTGGGCGATCACGGTAACGCCTTCCGGCAGGGTCAGGTCGGCCAGGTGGATCGAATGACCGACGTCGATGGTCGACAGGTCAACGGTGATGAACTCTGGCAGGTTGCCTGGCAGGCAGGAAACTTCCACTTCGTTCAGCACGTGGCTGATGGTGGCGGCGTGCAGTTTGACGGCAGGCGAGACGTCGGCGTTGGTGAAATGCAGCGCCACTTTCATCTGGATAGCCTGGTCGGCCAGAACGCGCTGGAAGTCGGCGTGCAGAACCAGTTGCTTGTACGCGTGGACTTGGAAGTCGCGCAGCAGAACTTGCTGGGTGGCGCCGTCGATTTCCAATTCCAGGATCGACGAGTGGAAGACTTCTTTTTTCAGCGCGTGGTACAGCGCGTTGTGGTCCAGCGAGATCTTGACCGGGGCTTCGGTGCCACCGTAGACGATACCTGGGGTTTGGCCGGAAATACGCAGGCGGCGGCTCGCTCCGGTACCTTGCAGTTCACGTTTAAATGCGATAACTTTCATGTGTTGCTCCAAAAAGAACGAGGCTTGCGCCGCGCGTTGTGAAGTCCCCCGCGACCAGGGGACTTCGGGAAATGGGCGCGGCAGCCGCGCCCAAGAAGACGGTGGAAACTACAGCGGCGCAACCGGCAAATCTGCCGGCCGCGCCGCTAACATACTGCCGGTGTTCCCGGTGTTTAGTCGATGAACAGCGAAATGACCGAATCGCCCTTGATGATGCGCTTGAACGTTTCCGCGAGCAGCGGCGCGCAGGTCAGTTGGCGGATCTTGCCGCAGGCCAGGGCCGCTTCCGACAGCGGAATCGTGTCGGTGACGACCAGCTCGTCCAGCGACGAGGCGCTGATGCGCTCGATCGCCGGGCCGGACAGGACCGCGTGGGTGCAATACGCGACGACTTTCTTGGCGCCGCGTTCCTTCAACACTTCGGCGGCCTTGGTCAGCGTGCCGGCGGTGTCGACCATGTCATCCATGATCACGCAATTGCGCCCTTCGACTTCGCCGATGATGTTCATCACTTCCGACACGTTCGCCTTCGGGCGGCGCTTGTCGATGATGGCCAGGTCGCAACCGAGGCGCTTGGCCAGCGCGCGGGCGCGCACCACGCCGCCGACGTCGGGCGAGACCACCAGCAAATCCTGGTAGTTTTTCTTTTGCAGGTCGCCCAGCAGAATCGGCGAGGCGTAGATATTGTCGACCGGGATGTCAAAGAAGCCCTGGATCTGGTCGGCGTGCAAGTCCATGATCAGGACGCGCTCGACGCCGGCTTTTTCCAGCATGTTGGCGACCACTTTGGCGGAAATGGCCACGCGCGCCGAACGCGGGCGGCGGTCTTGGCGGGCGTAGCCGAAATACGGGATCGCGGCGGTGATGCGGCCGGCGGATGCGCGTTTCAGGGCGTCGACCATCAGCATGATTTCCATCAGGCTGTCGTTGGTCGGGGCGCAGGTCGATTGCAATACAAAGACATCCTTGCCGCGCACGTTTTCGTTGATCTCGACCATGACTTCGCCGTCGGAAAACTTCGTCACATTGGCCTTGCCGAGGGGGATGCCGAGGTTTTTTGCGACCCCTTCTGCCAAAGCCGGATTAGCGTTGCCGGTAAAAACCATCAGGTTTTCGTAAGCCATGGAGGAGTCCCAAGAGGTAAGCGTTGAATCTTGAAAAGTCACAAGCCGGGCAAAGGCCCGGCTGCGCTGTGTTTAGGATGGACCGCGTTTGCGGGTACACCTATCTTGCCCTGACTGGACGCTGACTTCGCATCGACAGATTTGCAGGAGCAACTAATGGCAGGGGAAGAAGGATTCGAACCTTCGCATGCTGGAATCAAAATCCAGTGCCTTAACCAGCTTGGCGATTCCCCTACGCAACTGACTGCTTTCCGTCATGGCCAGTATTCTAGCGCCTATTCAACGTAAAGCCAAATTTATTTTTCCTGCTTACAACATTTGCAACATTCTCTCCAGCGGATGGCGGCTCAGCGCTTTCGCCTTCCAGGCGACCCAGACCGCGGGCACCTTGCCGAGCACCGCATCGGCTGCGCTTGCGCTGGGAAACGCGCAAAACACGCAAGCGCCGGAGCCAGTCATCCTGGCCTTGCCGTGACGCCCCAGCCATTCTATCGCCTCTGCTACCGGCGGGAATAAGCGGCTTGCCACTTGCTGCAAATCGTTTTCGCCAAATTCGCCCACGTCGCGCTGCAACATGAGGTGCCTGGAAAAGTCCGCTATTGTGACGAGTTTTGTGTCCCGTGTCAAATCTTCGGCGCAAAATATCGCGGCGGTCGGCACCGCGACGCCGGGTTCGATGACGACATACCAACAATCCGGCGTGGCGACGGCGCGCAACGCCTCCCCCACCCCCTCGGCGAAGGCGCTTTCACCGAAAATGAAGAACGGAATGTCGGCGCCCAGCGGCAGGCCCAGCGCCATCAACTCGGCGCGCGTCAGGCCGGCCCGCCATAGCTGGTTCAGCGCCATCAGCGCGGTGGCGGCGTCGGACGAACCGCCGCCCAGGCCGCCGCCCATCGGCAGGATCTTCTCGACTTCGATGTCGACGCCGGGCGGCAGCGCGCCGCTGCGGCGCAGCACCTCGGCCTGCAGCAGCGTGGCCGCGCGGATGATCAAGTCTTGCCGCTCCGGCACGCCGGGCAGGTCGGTGACGCGGCGGATCGCGCTGTCGCCGCGCAGCTGGAAATGCAGCACGTCGCCGCGCTCGACCAGCTGGAACACGGTTTGCAGCAAGTGGTAGCCGTCGGCGCGGCGGCCGTTGACGTGCAGGAAAAGGTTCAGCTTGGCCGGGGCCGGGCAATCGCGCAGGCCGGCAAGCGGCGTACCCGCATTGGTGGGCGCGCTCACGGCTGGACCGGGTCGATGACGATGCGGATGGCCACCGCTTCGGAACCGGCGCCGGCGCCGCGCTCGGCGTCGATGCGTTTCGGCCGCGGCGTGGCGCCGTCCTGCCACGAGACGAAGGTCAGGCGCCAGCCGTCGCCGGTGGTGACGCTGGCCCGCAGCGGCGAGGCGGCGAAGCGCCGGCCGTCGGCGTCCAGCGCGTAACCCTGCAGCCAGTCGCGCAGGCCCGACACCGGCAGCGGCCAACCCAGCGCCTGCGCGCTCAGGCTGTCGATGTCGGCGGCAGTGCGCGGCGCCTGGCCGCCCTGGGTCAGCGTCGCCAGGCCGGGCGCGACGCCGATGACGGCGATGGTCTGGCCCAGCGGCGACGCCAGGCTAACGTCGATGCGCTGGCCGCTCTGGCGCCAGACGAACTTGCCCGACAGCGACTCCGGCTTGCCGTCGCGCTGGTAGTTCACCGACAGGCGCCCGGCCAGCTCGACGCTGTCGCGGTAGGCCGCCACCGGCTGCGCCGACGGCGGCGCGCCGGTGGTGGCGCAGGCCGACAACAGCGCGCAGGCAAAGCCGGCGGCAACAAGGTTTTTTCGGGCGATGGGCAGGGACATAAGGGACCGTAATAATTAAGAAGTGAAAAACGCCGCGCAAGCCTGGCAAACCCGTGGCGCCGGCGGCGCCAGTCTACAAGCTGAAGTTGAGCCGCGCCAGCGTACTTTTCAAGGCGTCGTTCTTGGGGTCCTTGGCGCCGGCTTCGCGCCAGAGTTTTTCGGCGTCGGCCTTGTCGCCCTTCTGCCACAGCACTTCGCCCAGGTGGACCGCGATTTCCGGGTCGCTGCGCAAGCTGTAGGCGCGCCGCAGCAGTTCCTCGGCTTGCTCCAGGTTGCCGAGGCGGAACTGCACCCACCCCATGCTGTCCATGATGAAAGGGTCGCCCGGCGCCATCTTCAGCGCCTTGTCGATCAGCGCCAGCGCCTCCGGCAGGCGGACGTTGCGCTCGGCCAGCGAGTAGCCCAGCGCGTTGTAGGCGTGGTGGTTGTCCGGGCTGCGCGCCATGACGCGGCGCAGACTCGTTTCCATGACCTCGAGCTTGCCCAGCTTTTCCGCCAGCAGCGCGAAGTCGTACAGCAGTTCGGCATTGTCCGGGAAGCGTATCAGCGCGTTTTCCAGCACCGTGAAGGCGCTCTGGGCGTAGCCGCCGTCGCGCAGCAACTGGGCGTCGGTTTGGAACAGCTGCGCCTGCTCCTCGGCTTCGTCGGTCTTGATGTCGGCCAGCACCTTGCGCGCGCCGTCCAGGTCGCCGTGCCTGGCCATCAGCTGGGCCCGCCGTACCCTGGCCTCGAAGTAGGGCCGCGCGTCGCGCCCGTCGACCTGGTCCAGCCATGCCAGCGCGCCGGCGTGGTCGCCCCGGTCCTCGGCCAGCTGGGCCAGGATCATTTGCACCTTGGCCGGGTCGCGCTCGTCGCTCGGCTTGGCCGCCAGCACCGCCAGGAAGCGCTTGAAGTGCGCCTCGGCGGCGCCGCCGTCGCCCAGTTGCATCGAGATGATGCCCAGCGCGTACAGCGTCGCCAGGTTGTCGGGCTGGTCCTTGAGCAGGATCTGGAATTGGCCGCGCGCCGGCTCGAACTGCTTCTGCTCGATCAGCAGGCGGGCGTAGGCCGCGCGCACTTCGCGCGCCCCCGGGTTGACCCTCAGGAACGCCGTCAGCACCTCGTCGGCGGCCTGCGCGTTGCCGGCCACCTGCGCCAGCGTCAGCGCCGCCAGCTCCGAGTCGGGCTTGATGCGCAGCGCTTCCCGCGCCTCCCGCTCGGCGCGTTCGCGATCGCCCTTGGCGTGGGCGCTTTGCGCCAGCACCAGGTGGCTTTCCTGCATCGCCAGATAGGGCGCGAGCACCCGTTCGAGCATCGCGAAGGCGGCCGCCTTGTCTTTCGCGCGGGTCAGGAATTGCTGCATCTGGAACATGTTGAGCGCGCGCGCGGCCGGCGCCGCGTCCCTCAAGCGCTGGCTGAAGATCGGCTCGGCCTCGCCCATCTGCTCGCTGAGCACGACGAAACCGAGGAAATACTGCCTGGCCTCCTCCGAGTTCGGCGCCAGTTCGCGCCACAGCCGGATCGCCGCCAGCGCCTCGCCGCCCTGCTTGGCCGTCAGCGCCATTTCGGCGGCGCGGTGGGCGATGCGCGGGTCGCGGGTTTGCTGGGCCACGCTCATCAGCGTGACAAACGGTCCCTGCCAGCGCCCGCCCTTGAACTCCAGTTCGGCCTTGGTCAGCTTGTACAGCAGGTCGGCGCTCAGCTCCAGGCTGGGCAGGACCTCGTCCGCGCGCGTCGACGCCGACGTCGCCTCGCCGGCGGCGCCGTCCTCCTCCGGCGGCGCCGGCGCGGGCGCGACAGGCGCCTGGCGCTGCGGCGCCACCACGGCGCACGCCGACATCAGGGCGCAGAGAGTTACAATGGCGAAAGCGTTTTTCAAAAGGCGTTCCTGGCTGTACGGGTAAGCGATGATTCTACGCCCAACCCATCCATTGCGTGCGCGCGCGTAACGAAATATGCGCCGTCCCGGCCGCAAGCCGGCGTTTCCACCCCAGTTCGAGTTTGCCATGCCAGAATTGCCCGAAGTTGAAGTCACCCGGCGCGGCGTCGCGCCGCATCTTGAAGGCCGCGCCGTGCAGGCGGTGGTGCTGCGCCGCGCCGGCCTGCGCTGGCCGTTTCCGGCCGACCTGGCGCGCCAGCTGGCCGGGCGCACCATCGGCCTGACCGGGCGCCGCGGCAAGTACCTGCTGCTGGCCTTCGAGCACGGCACCTTGATCATCCATCTGGGCATGTCGGGCCATTTGCGCGTGCTGCCGCCGGGCACCGAGGCGCAAAAACACGACCATTTCGACCTCGTCGTCGACGGCGCGCAGGGCCGCCAGGTGTTGCGCATGACCGATCCGCGGCGCTTCGGCGCCGTGTTGTGGCACGACGCGCGCGACGGCGGCGTCGACCAGCATCTGCTGCTGCGCGGCCTCGGCGTGGAGCCGCTCGAGGACGGCTTTTCCGGCCAGTTGCTGTACAAGAAAACGCGCGGACGCGGGGCCAGCGTCAAGCAGGTGCTGATGGCCGGCGACATCGTGGTCGGCGTGGGCAATATCTACTGCTCGGAGAGCCTGTTCCGGGCCGGCATCAACCCGAAAACCCCGGCCGGGCGCATCGGCCTGGCGCGCTACGACAAACTGGCGCAGGCCATCCGCGAGGTGCTGGCGGCGGCCATCGCCCAGGGCGGCAGCACGCTGCGCGATTTTATTGGCGTAAACGGCCAGACGGGCTATTTCCAGCAGAGCTATTTCGTCTATGATCGTGCAGGCGCGCCCTGCCGGGTATGCGGCGCGCCGGTGCGCCAGATCAAGCAGGGGCAGCGCTCGACGTTTTATTGCGTCAACTGCCAAAAATAAGATGCGAATGGAGGCGTGGCGAGCATGATGGTCAGGGACTTGGAACAATACAGCGCATGGCGCCAGGGCGTCGTCGCGGCGCTGCGGCGGTACCAGGACTGGGTCGGCGCGGCCGACCTGGCCGACGGCGCCACCGAGCTGCGCCTGGGCCGCGCGCTGGCCCGGCTGGCCGACGACAAGCTGTCGATCGCCTTCGTCGCCGAATTCTCGCGCGGCAAATCGGAGTTGATCAACGCCATCTTCTTCGCCGACTACGGCCAGCGCATCCTGCCGTCGGCGGCCGGGCGCACCACGATGTGCCCGACCGAGCTGCTGTACGACCCGGCCCAGCCGCCGTCGATCCGCCTGCTGCCGATCGAGACGCGGGCGCGCAACCTGTCGACCAGCGACTACCGCGACGACGCCGCCGCCTGGACCGCGCTGCCGCTCGACCTGGACGCGGCCGGCTCGCTGCAGGAAACGCTCAGGCAAGTTAGCATGAGCAAGCGCGTGACGGTGGCCGAGGCGCAGAGCTACGGCCTGTACGACGCCGACGACCCGGACGCCGCGGCGGTGCTCGACGAGCGCGGCATGGTCGAAATTTCGCTGTGGCGCCACGCCATCATCAACTTCCCGCATCCGCTGCTCAAGCAGGGCCTGGTAATCCTCGACACGCCCGGCTTGAACGCCATCGGCACCGAGCCGGAGTTGACGCTGAACCTGATTCCGAACGCCCACGCGGTGCTGTTCATCCTGGCCGCCGACACCGGCGTGACCAAGAGCGACATCGAGGTGTGGCGCAACCACATCGGCGGCGGCGCCGGGCGCCTGGTGGTGCTCAACAAGATCGACAGCATGTGGGACGAGTTGCGCAGCGACGCCGAGGTCGACGCCGACATTGCGCGCCAGCAGGCCGGCGCCGCGCACATGCTGGCGCTAGCCCCGCGCCAGGTGTTTCCGGTGTCGGCGCAAAAGGCGCTGGTGGGCAAGATCAACGGCGACCCGGCGCTGCTGGCCAAGAGCGGCCTGGAGGCGCTCGAGCGGGCCCTGTTCGACGAGCTGATCCCGGCTAAGAAGGACATCGTGCGCGGCCAACTGGCCGACGACCTGCGCGCCATCGACACGGCGCAGCAGGCGCTGGTGGCGGCGCGCATCCGCGGCATCGTCGAGCAGTTGCACGAACTGAAAAGCCTGCGCGGCAAGAACCAGAGCGTGATCGCGCACATGATGCGGCGCATCGACGTCGAGAAAAAGGAGTTCGACAGCAGCCTGTTCAAGCTGCAGGCGACGCGCTCGGTGTTTACCCGCCTGTCGACCGAGTTGTACACCAGTCTGGGCATGGACATCGTGCGCGACGACATCGACCAGGTGCGCGAGGCGATGCGGCGCAGCCGCTTTTTCACCGGCGTGCGCGAGGCCGTGCGGCAGTATTTCGAGCGCATCAAGCACAACCTCGCGCAATCGGAGCGCAAGACGGTGGAAATCTCCGAGATGATGGGGGTGATGTACCGCAAGTTCGCCGCCGAACACGGGCTGGCGCTGGCGCTGCCGATGCCGTTTTCGCTGGAGCGCTACCGCCGGGAAATCGGCGAAATCGAGGCGGTCTACCACAAGCAGTTCGGCACCGCGACGTTGATCACGACCAGCCGCGTGGTGTTGATGGAGAAATTCTTCGACTCGATCGCCTCGCGCGTGCGCAAAAGCTTCAAGGCCGCCAACGACGACGCCGACGCCTGGCTGAAGGTGATCATGGCGCCGCTGGAGGCGCAGATCCGCCAGCACAAGGACCAGCTGAAACACCGGCTGGCGTCGATCCAGCGCATCCACGACGCCACCGACAGCCTGGAGCAGAAAATCGACGCGTTCGAGGCCGGCCTGCTCGAGCTGGAGCAACAAAAAATCCGCCTCGGCGAACTGGTGGGCGCGATCGGCGCCGCCATCGACGCGCGCGGCGCGGTCCTCGACGCGGCCGCCTGAGCGCCGCCCCGGCAGCCGCGTCCACACGAGAAAACGAGACGAACAAGGACATGACAAATTTGCTTCACCCGCCGCCGTTGCGGCACGACGCGGCCAGCGCCGCCGCCCTGGCCGACCCCGGCTTTTCCGCCACCGTGATCGGCTGGCAGCAAGTCCACGGCCGCCACGCGCTGCCCTGGCAAAACACGCGCGACGCCTACCTGGTCTGGCTGTCGGAAATCATGTTGCAGCAAACCCAGGTCGCGGCCGTGCTGGGATATTACGCGCGCTTCCTGGCGCGCTTTCCGACGCTGCGCAGCTTGGCCGAGGCGCCGGTCGAGGACGTGATGGCGCAGTGGAGCGGCCTCGGTTACTACACCCGCGCGCGCAACCTGCACAAGTGCGCCCGGCGCGTGGTGGACGAGTACGACGGCGTGTTTCCACACGACCCTTTGCTGCTGGCCGAGCTGCCCGGCATCGGCCGCTCGACGGCGGCGGCGATCGCGGCGTTTTCCAGCGGCGCCCGCGCCGCCATCCTGGACGGCAACGTCAAGCGGGTGTTCGCGCGGGTCTTCGGGATCGACGCCTATCCCGGCGAAAAAAAGATCGAGCAGGCATTGTGGCAACGCGCCGAGGCGTTGCTGCCGCTGACGGGCATCGAGTCCTACACCCAGGGCTTGATGGACTTGGGCGCGACCCTGTGCACGCGCAGCAGCCCGGATTGCCAGCGCTGCCCGCTGCAGCCGCGCTGCGTTGCCTTCGCCACCGACCGGGTCAAGGAACTGCCGGTGCGCAAGCCGAAAAAGACCAGCCCGGAAAAGCACGCGACCATGCTGGTGATCATCGACCGCGGCCAGGTGCTGCTCGAACAGCGGCCCGGCAGCGGCATCTGGGGCGGCCTGCTGTCGCTGCCGGAGCTGGACGGCCACGCGCCGCTCGACGGCGGCGCCGCGCCGGCCGTCGACCACGACGCCGTCACGCTGGCGGTCGGCAAGTTCGGCGAGATCGAGTCGCAGCAACGCCTGCTGCCGATCACCCATGTGTTCACGCATTACAAGCTGCGCATCGCGCCGTGCCGCATCGCGCTGGCGCGCCGCCTCGACCTGGCCGGCGAGTCCGGCCACGTCTGGTACGACGGCGCCGCCATCGGCCAGGCGCCGCTGCCGGCGCCGATCAAGAAACTGCTGCTGGAACTATTCGGCGACACCCAGGCGGCGCAGGCGCGCATGGATTTTTAGCGCCGGCGATTATTGGACCAGCCTGGCGATGGCGAACACCACCCCGCTGAGCGTGACGGAGAGCGTGACGGCGGTGGCGATGAACCATTTGACTAGTCTGGCTTCATGGCCGCCGTCTCGGCGCGCAGCGCGGCGTGTGCGGCGGCAAGCCTACAGCTCGTCGATTGAAAACAGGCGCCGGTGCTCGCGGATGGCGTAGCGGTCGGTCATGCCGGCGATATAGTCGGCGATCTGGCGCGCCTGCTTGCCCGGCGCGTCCGCCGGCGCCAGGTAGTCGGGCGGCAGCAGCACCGGCTCGGCCTGGAAGGCCTCGAACAGCTCGCGCACGATGCGGCTGGCCTTCACGCGCATCCGGTTGACCTGGTAATGGCGGTACAGGTTGGCGTACAGGAAGCGTTTCAACTCACTTGCCTCGGCCCGCATCGGCGCGGAAAAGCGGATCAGCGGCGGCGCCGCGCGCACTTCGTCGATGTGCCGGGGCGCGGCCGCGGCGATCAGCTGCGACGACGTGGCGATCAGGTCGGCCGCCAGCGCGCTGATGATGCGGCGCAGCGTTTCATACACCGCGCGCCGGCCCGGCAGACCGGGGAACTCGGCCTCGACCGCGCGGCGGTGGCGCCCGAACAACGCCACCTGCTCCATCTGCGCCATCGTGATCAGGCCGGAGCGCAGGCCGTCGTCGATGTCGTGGTTGTTGTAGGCGATTTCGTCGGCCAGGTTGGTCAGTTGCGCCTCCAAAGAGGGCTGGGTGCGGTCGATGAAGCGCTGGCCCAGCGGCCCCAATTGTTGCGCGTTGGCCAGCGAACAATGCTTGAGGATGCCCTCGCGCGTCTCGAACATCAGGTTCAAGCCGTCGAAGGCGCCGTAATGCTGCTCCAGCTCGTCAACCACGCGCAAGCTCTGCAGATTGTGCTCGAAACCGCCGTGTCCCTTCATGCAGTCGTTGAGGACGTCCTGGCCGACGTGGCCGAAGGGGGTGTGGCCGAGGTCGTGCGCCAGCGCGACCGCCTCGACCAGGTCCTCGTTCAGGCGCAGGCTGCGCGCCAGCGAGCGGCCGATCTGCGCCACCTCCAGGCTGTGCGTCAGGCGGGTGCGGAACAGGTCGCCTTCGTGGTTGAGGAAAACCTGGGTCTTGTATTCGAGCCGGCGGAAGGCCGACGAGTGGATGATGCGGTCGCGGTCGCGCTGGAACTGGCTGCGCGAAGCGGCCGGCGCCTCGGCCACCCGCCGCCCCCTACCCTGCGCCGAATGGGCCGCGTAAGGGGCGAGCAAGGCGTCTTCCAGCATGGCCGGCTAGCCGACGCAGGCGGCCAGCGTGGCCAGCACGTGCTCGCGCGGGGCGTTGCCGATGCTCGGGCTGCCAAGCGGCTTGAGCAGGATGAACTTGATCTCCCCGCCCTCGTTTTTCTTGTCCACTTCCATCAGTTCGAGCCAGCGTTCGGTGCCCAGGTCGGGCGCCGTCACCGGCAGGCCGGCGGCGGCCACCAGCGCGCGCACGCGCGCCACCGTGGCGGCGTCGACGTGGCCGACGCGCCGCGACAGCTCGGCCGCCATCACCATGCCGCAGCCGACGGCCTCGCCGTGCAGCCAGTTGCCGTAACCCATGCCGGCCTCGATCGCGTGGCCGAAGGTGTGGCCGAAATTGAGGATCGCCCGCAGGCCGCCCTCGCGCTCGTCCTGGCGCACCACGTCGGCCTTGATCTCGCACGAGCGGGCGATGGCGTAGGCCAGCGCGCCCTTGTCGCGCGCCATCAGCTTGCCGATGTTGACCTCGATCCAGTCGAAGAAGGCGGCGTCGATGATGGCGCCGTGCTTGATCACCTCGGCCAGGCCGGCCGACAACTGGCGCGCCGGCAGCGTTTCCAGCGTCGTCGTGTCGGCGATGACGACGTTGGGCTGGTAGAAGGCGCCGATCATGTTCTTGCCCAGCGGATGGTTGATGCCGGTCTTGCCGCCGACCGAGGAATCGACCTGGGCCAGCAAAGTGGTGGGGATCTGCACGAAACCGACGCCGCGCATGTAGCTGGCGGCGGCGTAACCGGTCAGGTCGCCGATGACGCCGCCGCCCAGCGCCACCAGGGTGGTCTTGCGGTCGCACTTGCGCGCCAGCAGGGTGTCGAAAATGGTCATCAGGCTGGACCAGTTCTTGTGCTCCTCGCCGTCCGGCAGGACGATGCTGAACACCTCCTTGCCGCCGGCGGCCAGCGCCCGCTCCAGGCGCGCCAGGTACAGCGGCGCCACCGTGGTGTTGGTGACGATGGCCACTTTGCCGCCGCTGACGTGGCGCAGCAGCAAATCGGCGTCGGCCAGCAGGTCGGGGCCGATGACGATCGGGTAGCTGCGCTCGTCGAGGTCGACGCTTAAAAGGATATTGGATTGCTCGTTCATCGAAGGCTCTGCTTGGGTGACGCAGTTGGGCGAGTTCTCGCATTCGAGGCTGGCCAGCTGCATCAGAATTGTTTGGACCATCGATTGTACGTTAGGTCGGCCGGTGTCGATGACGACGTCGGCCACCTCCATATACAAGGGCTCGCGCTGCACGGCCAGCTCCTCGATGCGCTTGCGCGGATCGGCCGTTTGCAGCAACGGCCGGCTCTTGTCGTGGCTGGTGCGCGTCATGATGCTGTTGACGTTGGCGCGCAGGTAGATGACGGTGCCGCGCTGCTTCAGATAGGCGCGGCTGTCGGCGTCGAGCACGGCGCCGCCGCCGGTGGCCATGACGATGCCTTGCTGCATGGTCAAGTCGCGGATCACCTCCGCCTCGCGCCGCCGGAAGCTTTGCTCGCCCTCGATTTCAAAAATCCACGGAATCGAGGCGCCGGTGCGGGCCTCGATTTCGTGGTCGGAATCAACAAAGCGCTTGCCCAGCTTGCGGGCAAGGATGCGGCCGATGGTGGTTTTTCCGGCCCCCATCAGCCCTACTAAATACAGATTTTGCATTGCGGCAATAGTTTAATTTTTATCGTTACAGGCCGATGCCCGTCCGTATGGGCTGACCACGCCCGGCGGGCTGATCGTCTTAATGGCGTAGTCGCTGTTCAGGCCGCGCAGCAAAGTGTAACCGACATACGTCGACTCCGTCCCGGAAACCTTGCCGCGCACCGTGAAATCGATGTCGAGCCAGAAGGCCCGGTCGCGCGCGTAGGTGAACGTGACGACGGCCATGCCGTTGGCGTCGGTCTTGGCGCTCGACGTCACCTGCACCGGAATGCCCGGGTCGAGGAAGCCGTTGGTGTTGAAATCCTCCCCGGCGTCGAGAATGCCGTTGCTGTTGACGTCCTCGTTGGCGCAGCTGGCGCTCACTTGCGCCGTCCACGGGCCTTCGAGGCCGGGGAACAGCATGATGCCCTTGTAATAGTTGCGCGGACGCACGGAGACCGTGATGTCGACGTTGGCCGCCGGGCCGCCGCCGCCGTCGGTGACGAACACCACGTACTCCTTGCTGTAGGTGGTCGAGCTGGGCGTGCCGACCGAGTTGCCGGTGCCGGCGCTAATGAACAGCGCGCTCTTGGCCACCGTCAGCTGGATGTCGGCCAGGGCCACCGCCGCCGGCACCGCCGGATCGTCGATCTTGGCCCGCACCACGACGCCGTTGACGGCCGTGGTGCTGGCGCCCGGGATGAAATTGACGCTGGCGGCGCCGTCGCTGCCGGTTTGCACCCGCGAAGGCGAGCTGAGCGCGCCGCCGCTGCCGTCTTTTTGGATCGAGAAACTGATCCAGGCGTTCTTCACCAGGTTGTTGGCGGCGGTGCCGTCGCGCACGATGGCGCGCACCGTGCTTTGCTGGGTGCTGCTGCCGGGCAGGTTGGGGCCGACCAGGGCCGGATCGGCCTGGCCGGTGACGTTGGCGCTGGCGACCAGCGGCGCGACGAACTCGACGGTGCCCTGCACCGACACGCCGGCGGCCGTCGCGGTCAGGCTGGCTAGGCCGGGACTGGTGGCCTTGACATAGCCGGTCGCGTCGCCGGCGCTGAAGGTCAGCGGCGCCGCCAGTTCCAAGGTACAGGCGCTGTCGCTGTAGACGTTGCCGCGCGACGTGCCCAGGCCGACGTTGCCCGTTTGCGCCACGCCGGCCGTGTCGTTGTGGATGGCCACGCGCTGGCAGGTGTTGATCAAGGCCTGGCTCTGGGTCGCGCCGCCGGCGTTGACCACTTTCACGTTGAAGTTCGAGGCGTTGATCGTCATGGTCGTCGAGGCCGTGTCGCCCGTCGATTTCACCGTCACGGTGTCGGCGCTGCCGGCCGGATTGACGTTGACCTGATACACCAGCACCAGCTGGCCGCTGGCGTCGGTGACGGCGGCGCCGCCGCCCTTGACCGTGACAGGGTTGCTGGCGGCGCTGAAAGTAACCGCCTTGTTCGCCAGCGCCGCGCCGGCCGAGTCGACCAGTTTCACCGTCAGCTCGGCGCTGGCGCCCAGGTTGAGCGTGTTGTTGGCGGCGATCGACAGCTTGGTGCCGACCACGTTGACCACCGTGCTCATGCTCTTGCCGCCGACGGTGGCGGTGACGGTGATCGCGCGCAGGGTCGGATCGGCGCTGGTGCCCAGCTTGACGCTGGCCTGGCCCAAGGCGTTGGTGGTGGCGACCGGCTGGCTGAGCGCGCCCGAATCGGCGGCGAAATTAACCAGCGCGTTCGGCACCACCGAATTGGCGGCGTCCTTGACCAGGGCCACGATGCTGACCTCGGCGGTGCCGGCCGACGCCAGCGTGACGCTGTTGGCGGTCAACTGGATCGAGGCGATCGAGGTCGTCGTCGCCTTCACCACCTTGACCACCAGCGCGGTCGACTTGACGCCGCCGACGCTGGCCGTGACGGTGATGTTGCGCTCCGCCGTGTTGCCCTTCGTGCTCAGCTTGGCGGTGACGGCGCCGGTCGCGTCGCTGACCAGGTTGTCGCTGCTGACGGTGCCCGAGTCGGCCGAAAAGGCCACGGTTTCGTCCTTCAGCGCGGTGTTGTTGGCGTCCTTGACGATGGCCGTCAACACCACCTCGGTGCCGGTTTCGCCGGAGGCGAGTATCGACTCGGCGCTGCCAACCAGGACCACGCTGGCGACCTTCGAGGCGGCGCCCGGCGGCGTGGTGCCCGGCACCGCGCCGGGGTTGCCGCCGCCGCCGCCGCAGGCCGCCAGCAGCGCGGCGCAGGCCGCCAGCGCCAGCCAGGCGGAAAATGGTTTGCTCGAATTGCGCGGTATGTTCATAGGTCCACCCTTGTTATCCAGCATAAAATTCGTTGATGTCTTACTTTTTATTAACGCGTCGAGAGCCGGTCGGCGACGATTTTCGGCGTGATGAACACCAGCAGCTCGGTCTTGTCGTTGGTGCGGCCGGTGGTGCGGAACAGGTAGCCCAGTACCGGGATGTCGCCCAGCAGCGGCACCTTCGACTCCGACGAACGCTCGGACTGCTGGTAGATGCCGCCCAGCACCACGGTGCCGCCGTTCTCGACCATCACCTGGGTCTTCACGTGCTTGGTGTCGATGGCGAAACCGGCCCGGGTTTCCTGGCCGACGCTGTCCTTGTTGACGTCCACTTCCAGCACCACGTTGCCGTCGGGCGTGATCTGCGGCGTCACCTCGAGGCGCAGGTTGGCCTTCTTGAAGGTGATCGACGTGGCGCCGCTGCTGGTGGCGACCTGGTAGGGCAGCTCGATGCCCTGCTCGATCAGGGCGATCACCTTGTCGGCGGTGACCACCCGCGGGCTGGAAATGATCTTGCCCTTGCCGTCGGCCTCGAGCGCCGACAGCTCCAGGTTCAGGAAGCGGTTGGCGGCGGCCGAGAACAGGCTCACCGCCAGGTTGCCGGGGGCGATGCCGTTGATGCTGGCGGCCGGCAGGTTGACGAACTGGCTGTTGTTGTAGGACGAGCCGGTCTCGCCGAGCTGGCCGGTGACCTCGCCCACGCCGGCGATGTTGCCGCCGATGGCGACGCGGGTGTTGCCGTTGCCGACCTGGTAGCCGGCGTCGCCGCCGCGGATGGTGCGCATGTCGGCGAAGCCGAGCTTGGCGCCGAGGTTGCGGCTGAACGAGTCGTTGGCCTCGACGATGCGCGCCTCGATCAGCACCTGCTTGCTGGCGACGTCGGTCTTCTGGATCAGCTTGCGGATGTCGTCGAGCTTGGCGGCGACGTCGGTGACGAACAACTGGTTGGTGCGCGGCTCGATGATGGCGCTGCCGCGCTTGGACAGCACACGGTTCTTGCCGTCGCCGCCGACGTCGAGGCCGAACACGGTGCGGAAGGCGTCGGCCTTCTGGTAGTTCAGTTGGAAGATCTCGGAGCGCAGCGGCTCGAGCTCGGCGATCTGGGCGCGCTGCTCGAGTTCCAGCTTCTCCTTCGTCAGCAACTCCTCCCTCGGCGCGATCCACAGCACGCTGCCGTTCTTGCGCATGTCCAGGCCCTTGGCCTGCAGCACCACGTCGAGCGCCTGGTCCCACGGCACCTCGCGCAGGCGCAAGGTCAGGTTGCCCGTCACGCTGTCGCTGGTGATGATGTTCAGGCCGGAGATGTCGGCGATCGCCTGCAGCGCCGCGCGCACCTCGACGTTCTGGAAGTTGAACGACAGCTTTTCGCCGCGGTAGCCCTGGCTGCCCTGGGTCAGTTTGTTCGGCTCCTCCTTGATCGGCTTGACGTCGATCACCAGTTGCGTGTCGCTCTGGTAGACGGTCTGCTCCCACAGCCCCTTGGCCTCGATCGTCATGCGCACGTTCTCGCCCTGCGGCACGGTGGTCACGCGCGTCACCGGCGTGCCGAAGTCGGCCACGTCGAGGCGCCGCCGCAGCGTCTCGGGCAGGCCGGTCTTGAGGAAGTCGACGACCACGCCGGCGCCCTGCTGGCGCACGTCGACGGCCACCTGGCTGTGCGGCAGGTCGACGACGATGCGGCCCTCGCCGTTGGCGCCGCGGCGAAAGTCCATGTCGCGCAGCAACTGGCGCCCGGCCGGCGCCGGCGCGGCGGCGGCCGGCAGGCCGGCGGCGTTGACGGCGGTGGCGACGCCGCCCGAGCCTTCGATGGTGACGATGACGGCGTTGCCGTCGATCGCCGTGGCGTAGTTCAGCGCGCGCTTGAGGTTGAGCACCAGGCGCGAGCGCTGGCCGGCCTGCACCACGTTGACGCTGCGCAAATCGCCGACGTTCATGTCGAGCACGCTCTTGCCGGTGCCGTTGACGGTGGCGCCGAAGTCGAGCGCGATGCGGGCCGGGTTGGTGATCGAAAAGCCGATCGGCATGCCGGCCGGCGCGCGCTGCATGCTGACCTTGACGATCACGTTCGAGCCCTGCTGGTTGGCGCTGATCGCCTCGATGACGTTGTCCTGCGCCGGCGCCGGCTGCGCGCGCGCGGCGCCGGCCGGCAGCAGCAGCGCCAGCGCCAGCGGCGCCAGCGCCGCCGCCAGCCGCGCGCCGCGCGCCATGAATGGGAATGCGCTCATTATTTTGTCTCCTTGCTGTCCTGCAACTCCAACTTGGCCATGCGCTCGACCCAGTCGCCGCCCGCATCCTGAACGATCTCCTTGATCGAAATCGCCTCCTCGGTGACGCCGGTGATGAGGCCGAAATTCTGGCCGACGTGCTGGCCGCTGCGGACCTGGTACACCGACCGGTCGATTTGCAGCAGCGCGTACACCACGCCCGCCTTTTGCAGCGTCCCCACCATCTTGATCGTGTCGAGCGGGTAACTTTCCAGCAATTCCTTGCGGCGCTCCAGGTCCGGTTTGAAGCCCGAGCTGGACTTGGCCGCGCGCGCCAGCTCGGCCAGCAGCTTGTTCGGGCTGAACGGGTCGACCGCCTCCTTGGCGCCGTAGGCGAAGGGGATGAAAGTCTTCGGTTCGCTCAGCGGCGGCACGGCGACGCGCGCCTGCGCCTTCACCTCGGCCATCCATAGCCGCACCTCCTGCACGTCGCTGTCGCCGCAGCCGGCCAGCGCCAGCAGCAGCGCGGCGGCGGCCGCGGCGTTGCGCGGCGCGTTCATTTCTTGGCCTTGCTTTTCTTGTCGGCCAGCGCCTTGCGCTGGGCCAGCACCTCGTCCGGGTCGAGGTAGCGGAAGGTCTTGGCGACCGCTTCCAGCGTCAGGCTGCCGTCCTTGGCCGCGACCAGGGCCATGTTGTTGAGCGTGACGATGCGCGGCAGGTTGGCCATGTCGCCGGCGAAGGCGCCGAGGTCGTGGTAGTTGCCGCTGACCTTGATGTCGATCGGCAGCTCGGCGTAATAATCCTTGACCACCACCTGGCCCGGCCGGAACAGCTCGAACTGCAGGCCGCGGCCCAGCCCGGCCTGGTTGATGTCGGACAGCAGCGCGGCCATCTCGGCCTTGCTCGGCAACTGCTTTTGCAAGCGCTCGACGTACTGGTCGACCTGCGCCTTCTGCGCCCGCAGCGCCTCCAGGTTGATCGCCAGCGCCATCTTGCCCTTGTATTCGTCGCGCAAGCCCTGCTCGCGCAGCGCGCCGGCCTCCTGCTGCTCGAACTGGCCGCTCCAGTAGCCGAAATAGCCGAGCGCGATCACCGCCGCCGCCGCGCCGCAGCCGCACAGCACGCGCGGCGCCAGCGGCCACTGGCCGGGGTGGAGCTGGTTCAGGCCGCGGAACTGCGCCGCCAGCGACTGCGCCAGGTGTGTCAGGTTAGCCATATCGATCGCTCCGCTGTCATTGCTTCGGCGCCGCGGCGGGCGCCGCCGCGCCGCTCTTGTCTTGCTTGGGCTGGTCCTTGTCGCGCGGGCGCTTGATGCCGACCACCAGCGTGAATTCGACCACCTTCTTGGCGCTGCGTCCCTGGCCCAGGCCGGTGGAACGCACTTCGACCAGTTCGGGGCGTTCCAGCCACGGCGAGTTGCCGGCCAGGTTGCGCAGGAATTCCGAGACCCGCTCCTGCGACTGGGCGTAACCGTTCATGTTGACGCGCTGGCCTTCCTGCTTGAAGGCGCGCAGGTAGACCCCGTCCGGGGTTTGCCGGACCAGCTCGTCGAGCAGGAACACCGGCTGGTTGCGGTCGCCCTGCAAATCCTCGACCGCCTGCTGGCGCGCCTTGAGCGCCTCGATCTCCTGCTTGAGGGTAGCGATTTCGACGATCTTGCCGTCGAGTTCGATGATCGCCGCCTTGATGGCGCCGTTGCGCTCGTCCTGGATCGACAGGCGGCGCGCGTTGTAGCCGCCCACCGCCAGCACCACCGCGGCGCCGGCGACGGCGCACAGCCCCAGCAGGGCCAGGAAGGCGGCCTTCCTTTGCTGGCGTTTTTCCTCGCGGTGCGGCAGCAGGTTGATGCGTATCATCAGCCGAACCTCCGCAAGGCCAGGCCGCAGGCCACCAGGTAGGCCGGCGCGTCGCTATGCAACTGCGCCTCGCGCACGCCCGGCGCCAGTTGCATGCCCTGGAACGGCGAGAACACGGCGGCGGCCATCTTGGTGCGCCCGGCAACCAGTTCGAGCAGGCCGGGCAGCTGGGCGCAGCCGCCGGCCAGGAACAACTGGTCGACCCGGGTGTAGGGCGTCGACGTGAAGAAAAACTGGATCGCCCGCGTCACCTCCAGCGCGGCGCTCTCGAGGAAGGGCGCGAGCACGTCGCGCTGGTAGTTCTCCGGCAGCTCGCCGGACTTCTTGCGCCCCTCGGCCTCCTCGAACGACATGCCGAAGGCGCGCACGATGTCCTGGGTCAGCTGGTTGCCGCCGAAGGGCTGCTCGCGCTCGTAAATGGTGACGCCGTCCTGCAGCACGGAAATGTGGGTGACCTGGGCGCCGATCTGGAACAGCGCGATGACCTGGTCGAGCGTAGCCTTGGGCGTCAGCGCCGTGACGCGTTCGAGCGCGGCGCGCGCGGCGTACGACTCGATGTCCATCACCACCGCCTTCAGGCCGGCCGACTCGGCCACGGCGACGCGGTCCTCGACCTTCTCGCGGCGCGACGCCGCCAGCATCACCTCGATGTCGTCGGGCGAGTTCAGGGCCGGCCCGAGCACGTCGAAGTCGAGGCTGACCTCGTCGAGCGCGAACGGGATGTACTGGCTGGCCTCGGACTCGACCTGGACTTCCAGCTGGTCCTCGGAGAGGCCGGCCGGCAGGATGATTTTCTTGGTGATCACCGACGCCGGCGGCATGCCCAGCGCTACCAGGCGGGCGCGCGCGCCGCTCTTCTTCCAGAGCCGGCGCAGCGCCTCGGAGACTTGCTCGATGTTTTCGATGTTACCGTCGACCACGGCGCCGCGCGGCAGCGGCTCGGCGGCGTAGCGCTCCAGGCGCAGCTCCTGCTTGCCGACCAGGGCCAGTTCGACCAGGCGCACGCCGGAGGTGCTGATGTCGATCCCCAGCAGCGGCTGGCTGGCGCGGCCGAACAGGGCGCTCAGGTCGATCAAGGCCGTCCCCCGCCGCGGCGCGCCGCCGGCTGGCCCGCGCCACTACTATTGTGTTTCGGGGCACACATTAGAACTGTTGGCATAAGGGGAAACTCGTTTGTAGACCAGCGTTTAAACGGCACACATCAGACAGTACTTTAAATCCTAGCAATAAGGCTTGGTGCGTGTAAAGGTATTTAAAGGTATTTCTGCTGCGCATGATTCGAAGCGTCGTGGTATCCGCCACACTCGGCCGGAGGGGGTGTGGTCAAGCACACCACGATAGTTGCCGGCTTGGCCAGCGGGGGCGCCCGCTTGACGCGCCGCGCGCGAGCCGCCTCGCTTATAATTGACTCGCATAACTACAGCGAAAGACTCCACCCGCATGTCCTCCTCCAAAACCGCCGGCGCGCCCGCGCCCCGGCCCGCCGCCGGCCAACCCCGCCGCTTCCTCCTGTTGTCGCTGGCCTGCGTGCTGGGCCTGGGCCTGGTGGCCATGCTGCTGGTGGTGTTCGGCCTGGCCATGGCCTACCCGAACCTGCCGGCGCTCGACACCCTGACCGACTACCGGCCGAAGATGCCGCTGCGTATCTTCTCCTCCGACAACGTGCTGATCGGCGAATTCGGCGAGGAGCGCCGCACGCTGGTGCGCGTCAAGGACATCCCCGACGTGATGAAAAAGGCCGTGCTGGCGATCGAGGACGACCGCTTCTACGAACACGGCGGCGTCGACTACCTGGGCATCACCCGCGCCGCGCTGCACAACCTGACCGGCGGGGCGAAACAGGGCGCCTCGACCATCACCCAGCAGGTGGCGCGCAACTTCTTCCTGTCGAGCGAGCAAACGCTTAAGCGCAAGACCTACGAGGTCTTGCTGGCCTGGAAGATCGAGCAAAACCTCAGCAAGGACCAGATCCTCGAGGTGTATATGAACCAGATCTACCTGGGCCAGCGCGCCTATGGCTTCTCGTCGGCCGCGCAAATCTACTTCGGCAAGAACCTCAAGGACATCAGCGTGGCCGAGGCGGCCATGCTGGCCGGCCTGCCGAAGGCGCCGTCGGCCTACAACCCGGTGGTCAACCCGAAGCGCGCGCGCACCCGCCAGCAATACATCCTGCAGCGCATGCACCTGCTCGGCTACATCAGCGACGCCCAGTTCGCCGACGCCAAGGCCGAGCAGTTGAAGATCAAGACCGACAGCAGCGAGTTCGGCGTGCACGCCGAGTACGTCGCCGAAATGGCGCGCCAGCTGGTCTACGAGCAGTTCAAGGAAGACACCTACACGCGCGGCCTGAACGTGTTTACCACCATCACCAAGGCCGACCAGGACGCCGCCTACCTGGCGCTGCGGCGCGGCGTGATGGACTACGAGAAGCGCCACGGCTACCGCGGCCCGGAAGCCTACATCGACATCCCGTCGACCAAGGAGGAGGCCGACAACGCCATCGAAACCGAGCTGGCCGACCACCCGGACAGCGACGACATCGTCGCGGCGATGGTGCTGCAGGCGTCGCCGCAGAAAATCGTCGCCGTCAGCGCCGCCGGCGAGGAAATCGCCATCAGCGGCCCGGGCCTGGCCTTCGGCGCGGCCTGGCTGTCGGACAAGGCGGCGCCGAACCGGCGCATCCGCCGCGGCGCCGTGATCCGCGTCATGCGCGAGGACAGCGGCTGGAGCGTGACGCAGATGCCTGAGGTCGAATCGGCCTTCGTCTCGGCCAGCACCACCGACGGCGCGATCCGCGCGATGGTCGGCGGCTTCGACTACAACCGCAACAAGTTCAACCACGTCACGCAAGCCTGGCGCCAGCCGGGCTCGGCCTTCAAACCCTTCATCTACTCGGCCTCGCTCGAGCGCGGCCTGTCGCCGTCGACCATCATCAACGACGCGCCGATCTCCTTCGACGCCGGGCAGACCGGCGGCCAGGCCTGGGAGCCGAAGAACTACGACAGCAAGTACGAGGGGCCGATGACGATGCGGCGCGGCCTGACCAAGTCGAAAAACATGGTCTCGATCCGCATCCTGCAGAAGATCGGCGCCAAGTACGGCCAGGAATACGCGACCCGCTTCGGCTTCGACGCCGACAAGAACCCGCCCTACCTGACCCTGGCGCTGGGCGCCGGCGCGGTCACGCCGCTGCAGATGGCCGGCGCCTACGCGGTGTTCGCCAACGGCGGCTACAAGGTCAGCCCCTACCTGATCGCCAAGGTCACCGACAGCGACGGCAAGGTGCTGTCGCAGGCCAATCCCGACCTGGCCGGGGTCGCGGCCAACCGCGTCATCGACGAACGCAACGCCTTCCTGATGAACAGCATGATGAACGACGTGGTGCGCTACGGCACCGCCGCCAAGGCGATGGCGCTGAAGCGGCCCGACCTGTCGGGCAAGACCGGCACCACCAACGACTCGATCGACGCCTGGTTCGCCGGCTACCAGGCGAAGCTGGTGGGCATCGCCTGGATCGGCTACGACAAGCCGAAGAACCTGGGCAACCGCGAAACCGGCGGCGGCCTGGCCTTGCCAATCTGGATGAGCTATATGCAAAAGGCGCTGAAGAGCATTCCGGTCGAGGAAAGGGCGGTGCCGGAGGGGCTGGTACAGTCCGGCGACGACTATTATTACGCGGAGAATCCGCCGGGCACGGGCGTGCACAGCCTGGAGGGCGCGGCGCGCGGCACGCCGGCCGAGGAGAAAGTCAAGGACGCCGTCAAAAACGAGCTGTTCTGACGCCGCGCCGCGCTCTCCCCGCGGGGGAGGGCTGCCGGCGCAAGCCGGCGGCCCTCCCCTTCTTACGTCCTTAGGACAAGGTCACCGGTGCGCCCGCCTGGGCGCTGGCCAGCGCCGACAGCGCGGCGAACAACTCGGAACCGTCGCGCGTGTCGATCCACTGCTCGCCGACCCGGCCGTAATGGAAACCGCCGGATTTCGCCGCCACCCACAACTGTTGCATCGGCGCCTGGCTGTTGACGATGATTTTCGAGCCGTTGTCGATAAACTCGATTTGCAGCACGTTGCCGCTGCGGCTGCATTCGACATCGAGCACGTCCTCGTCGTTCAAACGGTCCAGCGACGCCTCGATCGCCGTCAGGGTTGCTTCGGCCAGTGCCAGGAATTCCGATTCGCTCATGCTACACTCCAAGATCTCATATCAAACCGTGATTCTAATCGTGAAGTCATCTTTAGCGTTGTATATCGGCATTTCCCTGCTCATCTCCGGCATGCTGGCCGGTTGCGGCCAACCGGGTCCGCTGTTCATGCCGAAGCCGCCGGCCAAACCGGCGCCTGAGCAAGCGGCCACAAGCGGCAAGCCGGCAATCGCCCCGGCGCCGGTGCCGCCGCCACCGGCCATGCCGACGCCTGTGCAATAAACGCGGCGCCACGGGCCGGCGCCGGCGCCCTACTCGTCGGCGACGATTTCTTCGAGGGTGCGCGCAAGGACAGACACAGAGGGTGCTAGGCGGCCTTCGCGGCGGCGGCTTTGCTGCGCGCCCAATACAAGCGCATACCGAGCAATAGCGCGACGATCAAGCCAAATAGGATAGGTTGTGCAAAGTTGTTTTTGCCGGCCTTCATCCACCAGAAATGCAGGATGGCCAGCGGCGCGATCAGGTAAACCAGCCGGTGCAGCCACTGCCAGCGCTTGCCGCCGAGCCGGCGCACCATCGCGTTGCTACTGGTGGCGGCCAGCGGGATCAACAGCACGAAGGCGCTGAAGCCGACCGTGATGAAGGGCCGCTTGAGCACGTCGCGCCACATTTCGGCCAGGTCGAAAAAGTGGTCGAACCACAGGAACGTGGTGAAGTGCAGCGCGGCGTAGAAAAATACGAACAGGCCCAGCATGCGCCGCAGCTTGACCAGCCAGTTCCACTTCGCCAGCCGGCGCAGCGGCGTCAAGGCCAGGGTAATGCACAGAAAATACAGGGTCCAGTCGCCGCTGCCGCGGGTGAGGAACTCCAGCGGTTCGACCAGCTGGCCGGTCGCGCTCAGCCACACCATGCGCCCGAACGGCAGCAGCGACAGCAGGAACAGCGCCACTTTCAGCCAGCTCAGCTGTTTGGGGTTCGGATTGAATGGCATGGCTGCTTAAAAGAATTTTTTCAAATCCATGCCGGCGTACAGGGAGGCGACGTCGTTGTAGCCGTTGAACATCAAGGTCTTGCGCTTGCGCGCCAGGAAGCCGTCCTCGCCGATGCGGCGCTCGCTGGCCTGCGACCAGCGCGGGTGGTCGACTTCCGGGTTGACGTTCGAGTAAAACCCATACTCCGACGGCGCCGACACGTTCCAGGCGGTGCGCGGCGGCTCCTTGACGAAGCGGATCTTGACGATCGACTTGGCCGACTTGAAGCCGTACTTCCACGGCAGCACCATGCGCACCGGCGCGCCGTTCTGGTTCGGCAGCGTCTCGCCGTACATACCCAGCGTCAGCAGCGCCAGCGGATGGTTCGCCTCGTCGATGCGCAAGCCCTCGACGTAGGGCCAGGTCAGCACGCGGCTGCCGACGCCGGGCATTTGCTTCTTGTCGGCCAGGCTGACGAACTCGACGTATTTGGCGTTGCCGGTCGGCTCGACCTTCTTGATCAGCTCGGAAAACGAATAGCCGACCCACGGAATCACCATCGACCAGCCCTCGACGCAGCGCAGGCGGTAGATGCGCTCCTCCAGCGGCGCCAGCTTGAGCAGCGCGTCCAGGTCCAGCGTCATCGGTTTTTTCACTTCGCCCTCGATCGTCACCGTCCACGGCCGCGTCTTCAGCGTGCCGGCGTTGTGCGCCGGGTCGGCCTTGTCGGTGCCGAACTCGTAGAAGTTGTTGTAGGTGGTGGCGTCCTTGTAGGCGCTCGCCTTGTCCATCGACGAGTACGCCGGATTCAGGCGCGCCGGCAGCTTCGGGTTGGCGCCGGTCTGGGCGAACGCTTCGCGCCCGGCCATGGCCAGCAGCGAAGCGCCGGCGATCGAGCCGGCCCCGATGTGCTGGATGAAACGGCGGCGCGACTCGAACACCTCGCGCGGCGTGATTTCGGAAGAAAACGGCAGGTCGATACCGTTGGGACTGCGTTGGATCAGCATGGCGGCTCCGGGACAGAAAGAGAAGGGATTGCGTCTTGGTCGCGCCAAGACTGACTAACCTTACACTATCCGGCCCGAATTAATCGTGACTTAATGTCGCCTACAGTTTGCCGTAAGAATGCAGGCCGGACAGGAACATGTTTACGCCGAGGAAGGCGAAGGTGGTCACCAGCAGGCCCACCAGCGCCCACCAGGCCGCCACGCGCCCGCGCAGGCCCGTCATCAGGCGCATGTGCAGCCAGGCGGCGTAGTTGAGCCAGACGATCAGGGCCCAGGTTTCCTTCGGGTCCCACGACCAGTAGCCGCCCCAGGCCTCGGCCGCCCACAGCGCGCCGAGGATGGTGGCGACGGTGAAGAAAGCGAAACCCACGGAAATGGCCTTGTACATGACGTCGTCGAGCACTTCCAGCGACGGCAGGCGGTCGACCAGGCGGCCGTGCGACTTCAGCAGGTAGGCCGCGGCCACCATGGCCGACAGCGCGAAGGTGCCGTAGCCGATGAAGTTGGCCGGCACGTGGATTTTCATCCACCAGCTTTGCAGCGCCGGCACCAGCGGCTGGATGTCGGCGGCGTCGCGCGTGACGGTGTACCACAGCAGGAACACCACCGCGGCCGTGATCACCAGCATGACGAAGGCGCCCAGCTGGCGGGTCGCGTAGCTTTGCTCGTAGTACAGGTAGAACATCGCCGTGATCAGGGAAAACAGGATGAACACTTCGTACAGGTTCGAC
Organism: Janthinobacterium sp. CG_23.3; assembly: GCF_046115965.1. Classification (NCBI taxonomy): domain Bacteria; kingdom Pseudomonadati; phylum Pseudomonadota; class Betaproteobacteria; order Burkholderiales; family Oxalobacteraceae; genus Janthinobacterium; species Janthinobacterium sp. CG_23.3. The sequence continues at coordinate 30,336 of NZ_JBJXIB010000047.1, forward strand.
ACCGGGATGTGGCCGACGTCGCTGCCGACCAGATACGATTCAAACCAGCGCACCAGCATGCCGGTCAGGCCCAGCACCACGCCGGCCCAGCACAGCACCGAGCCGACCGACGAGCCGAAGTCGGAGCGCGCCGCCAGGCCGATCCAGTAAAACACCGTCGACAGCACGAAAAAGGTGCCCATCCACAGGATCGCCGACTGGCTCGACAGCATGTACTTGAGGAAAAAACGGGTATTCGCCGCGTCCAGGTTGCCGCCGTACAGCGACACCGCGTACAGCGCCAGCAGCGCCGCCAGCGGCATCAGCCAGCGCACCGGCTTCCAGTGCCAGCCGAGCCAGGCGAAAGTCGGCGCGCACGCCAGCATGATCACCTTCTCGTAGATGTCCATATAGGCGCCGAAGCGGTTCAGGCCGTACAGCGAGCCGCACAGCAAGAGCGCGCCGAACAGCCAGTCGAGCGTCGTCAGGCGCTTGAAAAAGCCCGGTGCGCGGGTATAGGTTTGTTGTGTCAATTCCATCATTCTCTCCAAAACCCGGGGCGCCGCGGCGGACGTCCGGATATCACTGTCGCTAGCGTCATGCGGCGTGCTCCGCTAGTGTCGTGCTGCGCTGCCGTGGCGCCGCGCCCTTGCGGGAGCGCCGCGCCACACTACCTTACGCCGACTGCGGCAACTTCGCTTTCAAAGCCTCGAATTCCTTCTCGAAGTCGAGCGTCTTGCGTTGCGTGCTCATCGCCATCAACGCCTCGGCGCCGCCGCTACCGTCGGCGCCGTCCTTGATCCACACCCACAGGCGGCGCTCGCGGATATAGAACATCGCGAACACGCCCAGCACCAGGAACAGGCAGCCCAGATAGACCACGCTCTTGCCCGGCGAACGCGTCACCTGCAGCACCGAGGCCTTGATCTCGGTAAAATCGTCCAGTTGCAGGTAGACCGGCGCGCCGTAGAAGAAACTGTCCGACAACGCGTTCGTGGCCAGTTGCAGGAAGCGGCCGTGGACTTGGTCGCCCGCCACCGGCGCCAGGCCGTCCTTGGCGCGCGCGGCCTGCCACAGGTCCCACAGGCTGCCGTTGAGTATCTTCATGAAAATGTCGGCGGCCTTTTCCTGCTCGGCGGCCGGGATTTTTTCAAGGAAACGCGAAATGGCCAGGAAACCGCCGTCCTTGCCGTCGCCGGCGAAAATGCCCAGGCTCTTCGCGGCCGACTCTTGCAGTTGCAGCCGCAGCGCCTCGGCGCCGGCCTGCGGCATGGCCCGCTGCGCATAGCGCGCGGCGGCCTGGCCGCGCAGCACCGGGTCTTGCAGCGCGGCGCGCAAACGCATCCACTCGTTGACGCTGTGGCCGTCGTCGGCGGGAATGCGCAAAAAGCTGAACGGGTCGCCCGGGTTGACGCGCATACCGGCCAGGAACACGGTGGCGCCGTCGACGCTGACCGGCTGCATATAGTTCTGGTATTCGCGCGCCTGGCCGGTCTTGTCGCGCAATTTGTATTGCACGCTCGGGCCGACGTTCTTCAAATCCTTGTTGTTGGCGTTTTTCGCCGCCGAGCCGAGCCGCTTGTCGAGCCCGACCGCGAACTGCTCGTTCAAGCTGGCCGTCTTGCTGACGGCGCGCACATCCTGGCCGGCCGCGAGGTTTTCCACGTTGAACGGGCGAAAGCCCGACCATTCGACCGTATACGCCTCGCCCGACGCCAGCGCCAGCGGCGTGCTGCCGCTGACCTCGCCGGCGATGTCGAAGCGCGCGGTGGCGCTGCCGGTCATCGGGAAGCCGGTCAGTTTGAGCTTGCTGCCGCCGTCCTCAAAGCTGGACTGGTACACTGCCAGCCCCTTGTACAGCAAGGGCTCGTTGACCTTGATGGTGGCGGCGAAGCTGGCGCCGCTCTCGTGGTCCTTGATCACCACGTCGCTGGCAAACAGCTTGGGCATGCCGGTGCTGTAAAAGTCGATGTGGAATTTTTTCAGGGAGATGGTGAACGGCAAATCCTGGATCAGCACGCCGGTGGCCTGCGGAATCACGGCGGCGTTGCTGCTCGACCCCTCGGGAATCATGGTGTTGCCGCGGAAGGTGGGATTGGACAGGCTCAGCCGGTGCTTTTCCGGAATGTCGGCGATCACGCCGCTGCCGGCGAACGGCGTCTTGCCCATAAACCACTGCTGGAAGCGGATCGGCATGTCGGAGTCGAGGAAGCCGCCGATGCAAATAATGACGATCGCGCTGTGCGCGAAGATATAGCCGAACTTGTTGGCCGCGCCGCGCTTGGCCGCCACCAGCGTGGCGTGGCCCTTGTCGACCACCTTGGCCTTGTAGCCGGCGTCTTCCAGCCGCGCCACGGTCTGTTGCGCCAGCGCCGCGCGCGCCAGCGGCGAGCGCCATTCGCCCTTGTGGTGGAAGTTGCGCAGCGATTGCTCGCGCACGTTGTCGCGCCAGCTGCGCATGTCCTTGAGCATTTTCGGCGCGTTGCGCACGATGCACAGCGACGTCGACGCCACCAGGAACGCCATGATCAGCAGGAACCACCAGGCCGAGTACACCGCGTACAGGCTGAGTTTGTGGAACACCTCGAACCAGAACGGCCCGAACTGGTTCACATAGCTCGGCATCGGCTCGTTCTGTTTGAGCACGGTGCCTATCATCGAGGCAATCGCGATCAGGGTCAGCAGGCTGATCGCGAAACGCATCGAGGAAACCAGTTCGACGGTTTCGGCCAGCGCCCGGCGGCGCGTTTTCAACTCAATTCCGGTGGTGCTTGGGGTGCTCATGCTCAACACAATCTCAAAGTATGGCGGCACTCATGGCGACGCTGCGGGCATGATACTAACAAAAAGGGCAGCCCGCTCACGCTGCCGCCCTTTTGCCACCCGCCGCGGGCCGAGGCCCGCCGCCAGACATACCGCGTAGTGCTTGTTTCCGCTTATTTCAAACCGGCGACGTAGTCGGCGACGGCCTTCATTTCATCGTCCGACAGGCGCATGGCGATGGTCGACATTTGCGCGCTGTTTTTGCGCGCGCCGCCGCGGAACGCGGTCAGCTGGGCCACCGTGTAGTCCTGGTGCTGGCCGCCGAGGCGCGGGTACTGGATCGGCATGCCGGTGCCGGAGGCGCCATGGCAGCTGGCGCAGGCCGGCACGCTTTTCTCGGCGATGCCGCCGCGGTAGATGCGCTTGCCCAGTTCAACGGTGTCCTTGTTTTTCGCGGCGCCCGGTTTCGGCGTTTGCACGGCGAGGTAGGCGGCGATGTTTTTCTTTTCGGCGTCGGTGAGCATCTTGGCGAAGCCCGTCATGACCGGCTGGTTGCGTTCCGGCTTGGTGAATTCCACCAATTGCTTGTTCAGATAGACTTCGTTCAGACCGGCCAGTTTCGGGTTGGCGGCGATGGTCGAATTACCGGCGGCGCCGTGGCACGACACGCACGCCGGCAAACCGCGGGCGGCGTCGCCTTCGGCGTACAGGGTGGCGCCCTTGCCGGCGTCGGCCTTAACCACGGCGGCTTCGGCGTGAGCCGGCTTTTTCTCTTGGTTTGCCGATGCGGCGGCCGAGACGGCCAGCAATGCGACGAACAAGGATTTTACAAATGGTGAAAACGCACGATTCATTCAAACACCCTGAGACTAGTCAAAAAATTAGTGGTAAAGATTGTCGCCGCAGCGGGCTTTGATGTAACGGCCGCTTTCGATGTCAACAATTCGTAACCCCTTATTGTACAATAGCTTCCTCGCGTTTTCGCCCCCTTTTGTTGCAATTTCTCCCCATCCCATGTCTAAACTCTGGCAAGCCCGCTTCTTTACGACCGTCAACCAACTGCGCGACCTGCCCGACACCACGGTGCCGGAAATCGCATTTGCAGGTCGCTCCAACGCCGGTAAATCTACCGCCATCAATATTTTGTGCAACCAGAAAGGGCTGGCGTTCGCCTCCAAGACCCCCGGCCGCACCCAGCACATCAACTACTTCTCGGTTGGCGGCGCCCACGTCGCGCAGCACCGCAAGGACGAAGCCATCATCGACGAGATCGAATGCATGATGGTCGACTTGCCGGGCTACGGCTACGCCGAGGTGTCCGGTTCGGCCAAGCTGCACTGGCAGCGCCTGCTGGGCGACTACGTCCAGCGCCGCGAACAACTGGCCGCGCTGATCCTGATCATGGACTCGCGCCGCCCGTTCACCGACCTCGACATCCAGATGCTGGAATGGTTCGCCCCGACCGGCAAGCCGATCCATTGCATCCTGACCAAGGCCGACAAGCTCAACCGCAACGACTCGACCAACGTGCTGCGCCAGACGCGCGCCAAGCTGGCCAGCTACGTCGACGAAGACGGCGTCGGCTTCCCGTTCACCGCGCAACTGTTCTCGGCCTTGAAACGCATCGGCATCGAAGAAGCCAACGACAAGATCCTGGAACTGGCCGGCGTCAGCGACGACGGCGCCGGCGCGCCGGCCGAGCCGGTCGAGATGCAGGACAGCGACGAGCCGGAGCCGGGTTCGGCCTCGTAGTCGGCCTCGTATTCGGTTTAGTAACGCGCTTCACACCGGGCCGGCGGTCCGGGTCGCGGCGGCCGCCCGTTGCCGCGCGCCCGCCGCCGGCGACCACTTCATTCCTTTGATGGTATTCGCGATGCACAACTCACAAGCCCCCGCCCAGTTCCCCGGTATCCGCATGCGGCGCATGCGCCGCGACCCGTTTTCGCGCGCGCTGATGCGTGAAAACACGGTCACCGCGTCCGACCTGATCTACCCGGTCTTCATCCTCGAAGGCACGAACCAGCGCGAACCGGTGCTGTCGATGCCGGGCGTCGAGCGCGTTTCCGTGGACCTGCTGCTGAAGGTGGCCGAGGAATGCGTGGCGCTGGGCATTCCCGTGCTGGCGCTGTTCCCGGTCATCGACGCGGCGCTGAAGACGCCCGACGGCGTCGAGGCGACCAATCCGGACGGTCTGGTGCCGCGCGCCGTGCGTGCGTTAAAACAACACTTTCCCGAACTGGGCATCCTCACCGACGTCGCGCTCGACCCGTTCACCAGCCACGGCCAGGACGGTTTGCTCGACGCCAACGGTTACGTGCTCAACGACGAGACCACCGCCATGCTGATCCGCCAGGCGCTAACCCAGGCCGAGGCCGGCGTCGACGTGGTGGCGCCGTCGGACATGATGGACGGGCGCATCGGCGCCATCCGCGCCGCGCTGGAGCAGCACGGCCTGATCCACACCCGCATCATGGCCTACTCGGCCAAGTACGCGTCGGCCTTCTACGGCCCCTTCCGCGACGCGGTCGGCTCGGCCAAGAACCTGGGCAAAAGCGACAAGAACACCTACCAGATGGACCCGGCCAACAGTGACGAAGCGCTGCGCGAAGTCGGACTCGACCTGGCCGAGGGCGCCGACATGGTGATGGTCAAGCCGGGCATGCCCTACCTGGACATCGTGCGCCGGGTCAAGGACGAGTTCAAGGTGCCGACCTTCGCCTACCAGGTCAGCGGCGAATACGCGATGCTGAAGGCGGCCGCGCAAAACGGCTGGCTCGACCACGACAAGGTGATGATGGAGGCGATGCTGTCGTTCAAGCGCGCCGGCGCCGACGGCGTGCTGACGTACTTCGCGCTGGACATCGCGCGCCTGCTAAAGGCGCGCGCGTAACACGCCGCGCCCCGTTCAAAACGCCAAAAGGACAGGCCGCGCCAGCGCCCTGCCCTTTTTTTTTACGCCCAGGCGCCGGCGACGCCTACCGGCGCGCGCGGTACTCGGGGAAAAATTCCTTCAGCAAAAACGCCTGCAACTCCGCCGTGTCCTCCACCCGCGCGCTCATCGGCACGTTGCGGCCGAGGCGGTGCGATTCCCAGACGAAGTCGCCGGGCTTTTCCTTGCGGATCAAGTCGATCATTTTCTTGACGATGGCCGTCTCGATGTCCAGTTCGGCGCCCTGCTCCACCTGCACCTGGTTCAGCCAGCGGCGCTTGAAGTTGGTGTTCCAGCCGCGGAACTTGATCGTCGCGCTGAACGAGTTCTTCTCGACGATCGAGAACACGCCGCCCGAATCGTCCTTGTCGCTGCCCGCGTTCTTGCCCTGCGCGCCGGCGATATTCGCCCGCGCCACCCGGTTGGCGCGGTCGTTGTCGCTTTCCGGGGCCTCCGGCGCCGCTTGCGCGCCGCGCTGTTTTTGCCGCGACGCGATGTAGGCCGCCATGTCGACCTCCTGCACCGGCGTCGGCACCGGCGCCACCACCGGCGGCACGATGGTTTCCAGCTTCGGCTGGCGCGGCGGCTTCGGCGGCGTGATCGCCGCCACGCGCGGCTGGCGCGACGGCGGCGGCGGCTTGACCTTGCTCGGCGCCGCCGGCTTGGCGGGCGCCTTCGGCTGCGGCTTGTCGGCCAGCGGCGCCACGTACACCATCGCGCTCTCGCGCGTCGGCGGCGGCAGCGGCCGCTGCGCCGGCGGGCGCAGCAGGTAATACCCGACCATCAGCACATGCAGCAGGATCGACAGGGCGATGCCGATGCGGTTCGAACTGCCCCTCTCACCGTAACTTGGCGGCGGCTTGATCAACTGGCCGCAGGTTTCGCAGTACTCAGTATCGCTGGCGTTGATGTGGGTCTTGTCATGCAAAATTAATCATGCTTTCTTTGGAGCTAGATAGAAAATAATGCACGGGACGGTGGGCTGGCCATAGTGCCAGAATCTCGCATTCTTGGATAGCACCCATCCCGGAGCTGTCGCGGTAGCTTACAAGATGAGCGTCTTGATGATTGTTACGATATGTATCTGAAACATGGCTCGCGCAATGGGTTAGCAAGCCCAACGCCAACACGCAGCCTAGATGGCGACCGACATTGCGGGGCCGATACAGGCCATCAATATGTAGGTAAGAACCCCTGCATGTAATTGAGAATTAGATTTGCCACGTTAAAATTTGAAAAATAAATTTCATGGGTATTTTTAAACTATAATTCCCAATGTACAATATCTATTTTACGAAAAATATTTTCCGTAGACTCCGACCAAATATTTTCCTCTAGCGCGCCTCTTTACATTGCACGAGCTTTAGCTTGTTTTACTTTTTACGATTAAAAAAAATATGGCCTCTTCTCTTGCAAGTCAGCCGCTCTTCCGTCCGGAAGTCACTACAGCGCACAGTCAACAATGGCTGGGAACGATTCGTTTAGCGCAGCCGATTTCGAGCTGGCTCATCGCTGGCATCGCGACAGTGATCGCTACCTCGCTGGTCGCCTACGTCAGCTTGGGAAGTGTCACCAAAAAAACCCGTGTCACTGGCATCACCCTCCCCATCGGAGGCAGTATTAGTATTACCACAGCCAACGCCGGCCTGCTTATGCGCAGTTATGTTAGCGAAGGACAGGCAGTACGCGCGGGCCAAATCTTGTTTGAGCTGTCGACAGAGCGCCAAGGCGACCACGGGGAAATCACCTCCCTGATCGCCATGCAACTGGCTACCCGACAACAAACATTAGAGACGGAGCAAAGGCTCCGACTAGCGCAGCATAATGAAAAAAAACAGGCGTTTGCCAAAAGAATCTCCAATCTGAACACCGAAGTCAGTCAGCTGGAGCAAGAGATTATCCTGATGCAAAAACGGCATGACATGGCACAAGTTAGTGTCAACAAATACCAGACACTGCAAAGTGAGGGTTATGTCTCCAGTGCCCAGACCCAACAGAAGCAGGAAGATTTAATCGATGTCTCCGCCCGCATGTCCATCTTGCAACGCAACAAGCTGCAGTTGCAAGCAAACCTGCTCGCCTCCCACGCCGAGCAAGCTGCGCTGGACAACACCTTGGCTACCGATCAGATGCAACTGCAACGCGCGCTCGCCAGCCTACAACAGGAAGTAGCGGAAAACAGAAATCGCAAGGCCAGCCTCATCACCGCCAGCCAAGCTGGCACGATTACCACCCTGACGAGCCAAGCGGGCCAGAACATCAACGCCGGGCAAGTACTGGCAACCTTGATACCGCCGCCCCCGGGCGGCGCGCAGAACACAGACAAGGATATCGGCTCCGCAAATAGCCTGCTAGAGGTCCATTTGTACGCACCCAGCCGTACAGCCGGCTTCGTCGCCGGTGGTCAGCACGTTCTGATCCGTTACCAAGCCTTCCCCTATCAAAAATTCGGCCTGCAGCAAGGCACGGTCACCGATGTCAGTAAAACTCCCTTTGCCCCTGGCGAGCTTCCAGCGAACCTAGCCAGCACCATCCTCAGCAACGCCCAACAAAACGTACTCGGATTCAACAGCAACGAAGCGCTGTACCGCATTAAAGTCAAACTCGATAAACAATCAATTAGCGCGTACGGCCTGCCGCAAGCGCTCAAACCAGGCATGACCTTAGAGGCCGATGTGCTACAGGAGAGGCGCAAAATCTGGGAGTGGATTCTTGAACCGGTGTTGGCCGTAAGCCAAACTTTATAGCGTAGCAACCGAGATGATGAAATTAGAGCCATCCGATCACGTTTGCTCAAACACTGGCACACGAAAATTGAATTATTGCACATATGAAACTTCATCTTCAAACTGAATCGAGCGAATGCGGGCTGGCGTGCCTCGTGATGATCGCTAGCCAATACCCCCTGTGTCAGGATAGATGTCGCGTCACTTGAATCACTTTAAATCTAACCGGGGGCGGAGCAAAGACATTCAGTGAAGCGCTACTCAGCAGAACGCAAGGAAGCCATTTTACGGCGAATGATGCCGCCGGAAAACAAGCCCGTATCGGAACTGGCGAAGGAGAATGGCATCTCGGAACAGACACTTTATACTTGGCGACGAAATCTACAATCGCAGAGAGTGCCGGTGCCGGGAAATGGAAAGAATGCCGTGGAGTGGTCCTCGGCTGATAAATTTGGAGTGGTGCTTGAAACAGCTGGCATGAACGAGGCC
>NZ_JBJXIB010000048.1:0-39070 GCF_046115965.1 Janthinobacterium sp. CG_23.3
GCTACGCAAGCAAGGCCATGGCATGCTTGAGGTTCTGCTCCGGGCCTTCAACGGTAATCCTATCCCGCTTGCCGCATAGCGGCTGAACAGTCACGGATGGCGAACGGTATCGGTCGGCTCGGCGACCCGCTTGAGCGTCGTCCCTTTGTGGCCATCTTGCGCGCCGGCCTTCTTGTCCGATGTCCCGCGCAACGACCGCGTCTTCTTTGCAAGACCATCGGAAGACGGCGGCTTACTCGAATTCTGGCTGTTCATTCCCAGCCGCGCCTCGACAGCGTCGAGGCGCGCGAACAGCGCGTCGATAAGCCTGTCCTTGTCCTGTTCGGACAGATGCGTAAGGTCGGGGCGGGGCGGTTTTGGTGGCATGCACGCATGATGCGTTATCCACGATTCGTTTACAACAACTTTCTACGCTGTACGCTCAGGCTGAATAGTCACGATTAAAATAGTGATTCCAAAAGCTGCTGTTCTGTCCGTGCGTGAAGAGATATTTGCGCTCGGAATTTCTGAATCAACCATTTATCCCGATCTTGAAGGATTGGCCGGCGAATTGAAGCGTACATTTGGGTTTTAAATATGGATGAACATAAATTTTTTAAAATATCTGCTTTGGAAGCGAAAACTTTAGCTTGGTGGCGCGCGAGAAAAGATAGGATAGATTTTGACCCAACCTATCAACGAAAAGGAAGACGTTGGTCAACCAGTGATAAACAGTACTTAATTGACTCAATTTTAAACGGTTTTGATATTCCTAAATTTTATGTGGCTGATTTCACTTGGGGCCAATCAAAATTAAACGAGCAAAAAAAAGCATATGCAGTTATAGATGGAAAACAAAGATTTGAAGCCATTTTCGAATTTTTCAATGATGATTTTTCATTGTCACACACGTTTTCACTTCTTTCTATGCCTAGCTTAAAATTAGGCGGAAAAAAATATAGCCAATTAAAAACTGCATTTCCTGATATTGCGGAAGTTTTTGAAAATTTCAATCCTTCTGTCGTAGGCGTACTGACCGATGATATATCATTCGTAGAAGAGTTATTTGTCCGTCTGAATCGCAGCAAGCCGCTAAGTGGTGCTGAGATAAGAAATGCCGTTTCTACGCCAGTTTCTCAAATGGTTCGCACGATAGGGAATCATGATTTCTTCAAGTCATACGTTAAGTTCGCTACCGGAAAAGGGCAAAATTTAAATTGTGCTGCTAAACTTTTAATGTTTGAGGCATTGGGATTGCAGGAAACGAAAAAATCGACATTAGATCGATTTTCTTCAGCCGCCAATAACGAGCACCAACGAGTTGAGAAGGCATTGCCAATAGTATTGGAAACCTTAGGGAATTTTTCCGAACTATTCCAATTTCGGGATCCGTTATTAAATTCGGAGGGTCCGATTCCAATTTATTATTGGCTAGCTCGAAATGCAGCGGAAAAAGAAGCTCCTTTCGTACGTGATTTTATTGAATATTTCCAGGGGCTGATAAAGATTCAACCAACTCCAAAATCAAAAGGAATATCACTTGCGGACTGGAATAACTATAAAGTTGCTAGTCGATCTATAAATGATAAATCCAGTCATGAATTACGCTATAGTATTTTACGAAAATATTTTGAAATTTGGCTATCAAAAAATGTCTAAAATTATAAAAAATATATGATTGACATATAAAGCGTTATGGGGAATTAAGATAGGGAATTCAGACGCATGAGCCGACATATCGCAACTGCCATCTTGCCGTTGCGTTCCGAAAACGAATCGCTGTTTTCCCTATCAAGTCCCTCAATCAGATAGCCAAGTTTAGTACTCACGTCGTGTTCAGAGAGCATAGCGATAGCGGCGGCCGGACCGAAATAGTATTGGACAGTTATTCAATCAAAAATGAATTTCCCTTGTTGATAGACACCAAGGTAACCTTTTTTGAAATAATCACCGTTTGCATCGACTCCATTGATTGTGAGTTGAATTTCATAGACAGGCCAACTCATAGATAATTTTATTATGACGCTACGAGCTCTTCCTATAGCTGGAAATTCACAATTTAAATCAAAACTTTTAATTTCCACTGCATTCAGTTGTCCACCGTAATTTTTTATATTTAATTCACAGGATACAAAGCCTGCAGTATTGGTGAATGTTTTTTGTTCAATCTTAAACTTTGGACTTACAAGTGCTTCTGAAACTTTTTTCGTGGGAGCATAAATACGGGAATGTTCTACAAGATCCTCTACAGTGGCGAGCGTTTTCTTTGTTGTGTTGTCTATTACCAAGATAGCGCTGCCTGGATATCCTGGAATGAAATTGCGACCAATCGATGGATGCATGCGGATGTGGCCACATATATCGCTCCAGAAATCAACAGATACTGTGAACTTACCAATGGCTCTGCGTTCCGTATTGAATGCATGGACTTGACGTACAGTCTCCGCGACATTTTGTGCTGTTGTTGCGAATAGAAGATGGCTAATGTCGAGATTTTCCGCATCGGCTTTCGTTACATCCGCTAACATCGTCGAATAGGTGAACTTAGTTGCTACATAACGCTTGCATTGGATGGCTATATTAATATCCTTATAGAACGCGAGAATGTCGACACCAAATTGGTTCTGTCCGCTTCGACCAACACGCATGCATGTTGGGTCTTCCCACATGAGCCGATACAACTGATGACACATCACCTCAAATTCGTCGTCGGTCTCAGGTATTGCTAGGTCTTTGTTTATGGCCATCGGTTTTTCTAATTGGGAAAATTATTGTACGAAGCAAGTAAGATATTGTACCCGTCACCCGGTGCTTGGAGGTGATATGTTCGGCGGCTAAGAGACTCAAAATTCTCTTCGCAGAGATTGACGAATGTAGAGCTGCCGTGGGAACGGTAGCATTACTGCAATGTCAAATATGACTATTTAATTGCTTTTACATTTCACAACGGAAAATAATTTCCCCAGATTAAATTCAACTTTGCAATGCTCTGTGCTTTCCCGTTCTTTCGGGGAATGTAACTTACCTTCTCTCTGCTAACTGGGCTTCGCCGGCACCTATGCAACTCGATGCGACCTCGCCCATGACGTCAAAAGTGGCGCCGTCAGGCACGGTAACGGCGCGCCTACCGATATGAATGACCGCCAAGTTGCGGATCGCGATATCCGTGCTTATTGCCGCTAATATATACGCCCCGAGGGCAAGGCCTGCCGGCTTATAGCAGGCGCAGCCGCAAGCGCTGCAGTGCCTGCGTAAACGCCGCCGGCCGGTCCAGCGCCCGCGCCAGTACCAGCGCGCCTTGGATCGCGCCCACGACCTCCTCCGACAGCGCCTGCGCTGTGTCGGCGTCGCGGCCGCCGCGCCGCAAGGCCGCGGCCAGCGCGCCTATCCACTCGGCGAAGTAATCGCTGACCTGCGCGGCGAAACGGTCGCGCTCGCATCCTAGCGCGAACACACCGACCAGGCACACTTTCTGACCCGACAGGAAATACGCCTCGACGGCGTCGAACATGGCGTCGACGCCGGCGCGTGCGTCGGCGCCCTCGCGCAGCGGCGCGAACACTTTCAGGCGGAACCAGCCGTCGATCTCGGCCAGCACGGCGGCGGCCATGTCGTCTTTGCCGCCGGGGAAAAAGTGGTAGATGCTGCCCTTGCCCAAGCCGGTCCCGGCGCTGATCCGCGCCAGGCTCGCGCCCTCGAAGCCGTAGTGGCGGAACACTTCCGCCAGCAGGGGCAGCACGTCGCCGCGTTCCGCGATCGTTCTCGCCATCGTTGTCTACCTATCCGTTCGTTTGTTTTAGAAACCCATTTCGCTCAGCCCCGGGTGATCGGCCGGGCGCGGGCCGTTCAAGTCCCAGTGGAACCGGCGCTCGGACGGCTCGATCGGGGCGTCGTTGATGCTGGCGTGGCGCCGTTGCATCAGACCGTTGTCGGCGAAGTCCCAGTTTTCGTTGCCGTACGAGCGATACCACTGGCCGGCGGCGTCGTGCCACTCGTAGGCAAAGCGCACGCCGATGCGACTGCCTTCTTGCAGCCACAATTCCTTGACCAGGCGGTAGTCCAGTTCGCGCTGCCACTTGCGTGTTAGCAACGCCACTATAGCAGCACGGCCTTGGATGAACTCATTACGGTTGCGCCACCAGCTGTCTTCGGTGTAGGCCAGCGCGACTTTTTCGGGGTTGCGGCTGTTCCAGCCGTCTTCGGCAAGGCGTACTTTTTGGGTTGCGCCGTCGAGGGTGAACGGCGGCAGGGGTGGACGGGTTGGCATGCTGGGCACCTTAAAAATGGATTTGTGTACTGGTTGGAACACTATGTACCGATCAATACAATCAGTGTAGCCCGGGCTGCGGCGGAGCACAAGCATCTTTTTGTCGGGTGGCTTTGGTATTGAAACAATCAATGGCGTAACCCTGGGGTGTTCTTGCCGGCGCCGGTTTGGCGAACAGGATTGATGTGGCGCAAGGTGTTCCCGCATGGCAGGGCCAAGGTGGCTTTATCGCCATTACCGCCCTTGTGCCTGCTTCGCCATGGATATTCCCACTTCTATTCCGCCCACGGCCGCACCGCTGCTATGGCTGACGCTGACGCGCGATCCCCACGCCACCGTCAACGACGACCACGTCGCGCCCGAGTGGGGCACAGAAACGTACGTGCTGTCGGGCGCGCGCGGCCTGGGCAGCGACGAGGTCTCGGTGCCGGTCGGCGAGGCCGACGTCGTCGAGCTGATCCTCACCGACGGCACCCGCCTGCTGGCCGCCGCCGACGATCTCGAACGCTATCTGGGGCCGCCCGCCGGCGGCAACGGCGCGGCCACGCTGGCGGTGGGCCAGGCGCTGCGTCCGAGCGGCCCGCACCTGCCGGACGGCGCCAGCCGAGACGGCCTGGGCGCGTGGATGCTGAAAGCGCTGCGGATCTACCGCAGCGGCGCCGGCGGCATGACGGCGCTGGCCGCCGCCGGCGCCTTCCAGGACCGCCAGTTGCAGCACCGGCTCGGCCTGTACCGCTGCGGCGTCGAGCGCTGGGAGCTGACGCCGGTGACGGCGCTGGCGCCGGCGCGCGAGCCGCTGCTGGTGCTGCTGCACGGCGCCGCCTCGTCGACCGAGGGCACTTTCGTCGGCTTGTGGACGGCCGGCCTGGCGCCACAACTGGGCGCGCTGTACGGCAACCGCATCTTCGCTTTCGAGCACCGCACGCTGACCGACAGCCCGGTCGCCAACGCGCTCGATCTGGTGCGCCAGCTGCCGGCCGGCAGCGTGCTGCACCTGCTGAGCCATTCGCGCGGCGGCCTGGTCGGCGAGCTGCTGGCGCGCGCCCAGCGCAGCGACAGCCGCGGCGCGGTCGACCTGACCGGCGACGGCGTCGAGCGCCTGAGCGAGAACACCGTCGGCGGCGAGCCCTTCAACCAGCACGACATCGACCATTTCTGTTCGCAGGCGGCGCTGGCCGGGCGGCTCGGCTACCAGGCCGACGCGGCCCGCCTGGCCGAGCTGAACGTCGAGCTGCAGCGGCGCGCCATCCGCGTCGAACGCTTCGTCCGCGTGGCCTGCCCGGCGCGCGGCACCACGCTGCTGTCGGGCCGCCTGGACCGCTGGGCCAGCGTGATGTTCAACCTGCTCGGCGGCGCCCTGCGCGTGGGCAGCCTGGCGCAGCCGGCGCTGGCGCCGCTGGCCGAGGCGGTCGACGTCGGCAGCTCCATCCTGCTGGCGCTGGTGCAGCAGCGCTGCGACGCGCGCGTGCTGCCGGGGCTGGAGGCGATGATGCCGGACGCGCCGCTGGTGGCGCTGCTGAACGCGCCCGACGTGCGCGTGAAAAGCCCGCTGCACGTCGTCGCCGGCGACTTCAGCGGCACCGGCCTGCTGAAGTGGCTGGCCGACAGCGCCGCCGAGCTCTACTATGGCGGCCAGAGCGACCTGGTGGTCAACACCACCTCGATGACGGGCGGCGCGGCGCGCCAGGCGCCGCTGCTGCAAGCCTTCTTCAGCGGCCCGCGGGTGCACCACCTGAACTACTTCGAGCTGCCGGCCTCGGCCGCCGCGGTGGTGCAGGCGCTGGCCGGCGACGACCAAGCCTACCGCGGCCTGCCGCTACCCGAACACGGCCTGATCGCCCGCGGCGGCGAGGCGCCCAAGCGGCGCGAGCGCGCCCCCATCGTGCTGCTGTTGCCCGGCATGATGGGTAGCCACCTGCAGGTCGGCGCCAGCCGGGTCTGGTTCGACCCGGTCAACCTGGTCGACGGCCAGATCGAGCGCCTGGCCGTGGGCCGGCCCAACATCGTCAGCGCCGGCTGGGTCGAGCAGTACTACGAGCAGTTCGCCCAGTTCCTCGCGCTGAGCCAGGAGGTGCGCCCGTTCACCTTCGACTGGCGCCTGTCGCTGCGCCACACCAGCGCCGCCTTCCTGCCGGTGCTGGACGCGGCCATGAGCGACGCCGAGCAACGCGGCCAGCCGCTGCGCATCGTCGGCCATGCGATGGGCGGGCTGGTGGCGCGGCTGGCGCTGAAGGACCGCTGGCTGCGCTTCGCGGCGATCCCCGGCAGCCGCCTGCTGCAGGCCGGCGCGCCCAACCGCGGCTCGCACGCGATGGCGGCGGTGCTGCTCGGACGCGACGACCTGGTGCAGATGCTGGCCAGCTGGATCGGCTGGCGCCACACGCTGCGCGACTTCCTCGGCTTCATCCGCGCCTTCCCCGGCGTGCTGGAGGCCTTGCCCTGGCCGGCCGACGCCGGCGGCCGCGCCGGCGCCGACGGCAACGACTATTTTTCCGCCGCCACCTGGCAAGCCTGGGCCGACGGCGACCGCGGCGCCGCCCGGCCGGACGGCTGGCAGGCGCCGCTGGCCGAGGCGCTGGAACAGGCCCGCGCCACCGTCGCGCTGCTGGAGGACGCGCCGCTCGACCCGGAGCGCACCAGTTACCTGGCCGGCTGCGCCGAGACGCCGCTGGGCCTGCGGCTGCGCGGCGGCCGCGTCGAAATCGCCTACGGCGGCGCCGGCGACGGCCGCGTGGCCTGGGACGGCGCCGCGCCGCCCGGCGTGCGCACCTGGTACGTGGCGGCCGCGCACGGCGACCTGCTGTTGAAAAAGGACGCCTTCCCGGCCTACCAGCAGTTGCTGGACACCGGCCACACGCTGCTGCTGCCGGAGGCCCCGCCGACGCCGCCGGGCGGCGCCGCGCCGCGCTTTCGCGCCCGCGAGGGCGGCGCCGCGCCACTCTATCCGAGCGCCCAGGAGGTGCTGGCGGCGGCGCTGGGCGGCGCCCGCCCGCTACTGCAGCGGCCGGCGCCGCCCGAGCACGTCACCCTCGAAATCGTCCACGGCAGCATGGCCAACGCCGACATGCCGGTGCTCGCCGGCTGCTACGCCTACGAGTCGCTGCGCGGCAGCATGTCCTTCCTCGACCGCCTGCTCGACGGCCGCCTGCAGCAAATCTACGCGCTCGGGCGCTTCCCGCAAAGCCCGGACGAGGCGGTGGTGGTGCTGCAACAGGCGCGCGCGCGCCGCCCCGGCGGCGCCATCGTCATCGGCCTGGGCGCGCTGGGCGAATTGACGCCGGGCGAGCTGACGCGCGCCTTCGCCGGCGGCCTGGTCGAATACGCCCGCGTCAACGAGCAGTTGCAGCAGGCCGAGCACAACGCCGCGCCCTGCCCGCAGCGCCCCGGCGAGGCGGCGGCCGAGGCGGCCGCGCGCGCCGAGCCGCCCGACCCGGGCCTGCGGGTGGCCAGCCTGCTGTCCGGTTCCGGCTACGGCGGCCTGAGCATCGCGCTGTGCCTGCGCTCGCTGATCGACGGCCTGCGCGCGGCCAACCGCCGCCTCGAGGACGCCGGCCTGCGCAGCCGCATCCGCCACGTCAGCGTCTACGAGCAGTCGGAGGCGCGCGCCATCGCCGCCGCCGGCGCCATCGAGCACATCATGGGCGAGGCGCGCTACCAGAACGCGCTGGCCTTCGACGGGCGCATCAAGCGCAGCCCGGGCGGCTACCGGCGCGTGCTGCCGGCGCTGTCGGGCGACAACGGCTGGCGCCGCGTCCACATCGTCGCCGCCGACAGCTCCGGCGCGCTGCGCTTCACGCTCGTCACCGACCGCGCCCACAACAGCGTCGACGAGGAACCCAACCAGCGCCAGGCGGTGGACGGCTTGATCATGGACGCCACCGACAACACCACCGACCAGCCCGGCCTGTCGCGCGCGCTCTACGAGTTGATGCTGCCGAACGGCCTGAAGGCGGCGATTCCCGAAATGCGCGGCCTGATCCTGGCGGTCGACCAGAGCGCCGCGATCTACCCGTGGGAATTGATGCGCGACGAGGCCGACGGCGAGGAGAGCCCGCTGTCGACGCGCATCGGCATGGTGCGCCAGCTGGCCACGCCGCGCGAGCGCCCGCGCGGCCTGAGCCCGCTGTCGAACAGCGTGCTGGTGGTCGGCGACACCGACTCCGGCATGGCCGAGCTGGCGGCGGCGCAGGCCGAGGCGCAAGACGTGGCGCGCCTGTTCAGCGCCAACGGCTACAACGTCGTCGACCTGTACCGGCCCAAGGCGCAGCAGGTGCTGGTGCACCTGTTCGATGAAAAGTATTTCGCCATCCACCTGGCCGGCCACGGCGAGGTGGAGGGGCCCAGCACCCCGCTCACCGGCCTGGTGCTGGGGCCGAAGACGCGCCTGACGGCGGCCCAGATCAGCAAGCTGAAACGGGTGCCGCAGTTCGTCTTCATCAACTGCTGCCACCTCGGCGACATGCGCCCGGACGCCGCCGCGCCGTGGTCGAAGCTGGCCGCCAACCTGGCCACCGCCTTCATCGAGATGGGTTCGAAGGCGGTGATCGCGGCCGGCTGGCGCATCGACGACCAGGCCGCCGCCGTGTTCGCCCACAGCTTCTACCAGGCCATGATGGGCGGCGAATACTTCGGCGAGGCGGTGCGGCTGGCGCGCGAAACGGCCTACCTGCGCTTCCCGGCGTCGAACACCTGGGGCGCCTACCAGGCCTACGGCGACGACCGCTACCGCTTCCCCAACACCGAAACGAAGCAGTGGCGCGCGCCCGACTACCACTACCACGGCCAGTTGCTGGCCGACCTGGAGACGCTGCACGCGCGCATCGCCGGCGCCGACGCGGCGCGCCGCAAGTCGCTGCAGGACAAGCTGCACAGCATCGAGGAGGCGGCGCGCATACGCTTTTTCGGCTATGCCGACATCCGCGAAAAAATGGCGGCGATCCGCGCCGACCTGGCCGGGCTGGAGAATACGCTGCGCGCCATCGAGCACTACCGCGCCGCGCAAAGCGCCGCCGACGGCCTGCTGTCGATGCACGCGCTGGAGCACCTGGCGCAACTCGAGGTGGCGCAGGGCGCCGCCCTGCTCGGCGTGGCCGTCGACGACGGCATCGAGCGCCCGCCGGCGCCGCAGCCGGAGGCCGGCGAGGCGCTGATGCAGAACGGCCGCCGGCGCCTGGAGCTGCTGATCGAGCTGGCGCCGACGGCGCGCCGGCTGGCGCTGCTGGGCCTGTATTGGAAGTTGGTGGCGCGCCTGGCCCGCCTGCGCGGCCGGGCGCCCGAGGCGGCGCTGCTGGCGATGACCGCGGCCTACCGCCGCGCGCTGCGGGAGGCCGGCCTGCGCACCGGCGCGGCCGACTACGAGATCATCTTCAACGCGCTCGCCGGCGCCTTCCTGCTGAAGGCGGCCGGGCGCGACGAGGCCTG
Organism: Janthinobacterium sp. CG_23.3; assembly: GCF_046115965.1. Taxonomy (NCBI): domain Bacteria; kingdom Pseudomonadati; phylum Pseudomonadota; class Betaproteobacteria; order Burkholderiales; family Oxalobacteraceae; genus Janthinobacterium; species Janthinobacterium sp. CG_23.3. The sequence goes on from NZ_JBJXIB010000048.1 coordinate 9,668, forward strand.
GCGCGAAATGCGCGGCGGCCTGGCCGCGCTGCTGCAGGGCGCGCTCGCCAACGCGCACCAGCGCTACGCCGAGGAACGCAAGGCGGCCGACATCTGCGTTGAGCTGGAGGCGGCGCTGATCGCCGCGCTGTGGGCCTGCTACGAGGGACCGCCCTACCCGGCCGTGTTCGACGCCGCCGAGCGGCGCAAGGTGGCCGCGCTGTACACCGAGGCGTTGCGGCGCTACGGCACCGTCGGCGAACCGCAGGCGCTGGCGGTACAGGTGCAATTCATGCTGGAGATGCTGCCGCCGCAGGCCGCCGACGGCAGCATCGAAGCGCGCCTGCGCGGCGCGCTGCTGGCGTTCGCGGCGCAGCTGCCGCTGCCGGCGTAGCGCCGCCGCGGATGCGCCGCCAAGCCGTCGCAGGTCGGCTTGGCGCGGCGTAAGCCGACGCCGGGCGGGCGGCCGGCGCTTTACCGGCCGGCCGGGGCGACGCCGTAGTGCTTGGCGTAGCGGCCGTCCAGGTTTGCCAGCGGCATCATCATGAACATGTCGGCGCTCTCGAAGTCGGGGTCCCAGGCCGGTTCGCCGCAAATCCAGGCGCCCGAGCGCAGGTAGCCCTTGATCAGCGGCGGCACTTGCGGCTTGTGCGCCGCCTCCACCTTGTGGATCGGGAACGGCAGGTGCGGCGTGACGCGGTACTCGGACGGCGCCATGTGCTTGGCGGCCAGCGCCTGGTACACCGCCACCGCGTTGTGGCCGCCGTCGGCCAGGCTAATGCTGGCACAGCCGACCAGGTAGTCGCAGCGCTCGCGCCGCATGTATTCGGCCAGGCCCGACCAGAGCAGCATGATGACGCCGCCGCCGCGGTATTTCGGATGGATGCAGGCGCGCCCCGCTTCGACCATGCGCCCGCGCACGTTGTTCAGGCGCCCCAGGTCGAACTCGTTTTCGGAATACAGGCGGCCGATCTTGCCGGCCCGCGCCGCGCTCAGCACGCGGTAGGTGCCGACCACTTTCAGGGTGTCGGCGTCGCGCACGATCAGGTGGTCGCAGTGCTCGTCGAACTCGTCGCTGTCGAGGCCGTCGGCGCGCACCAGCGCGGTCAAGCCCATCGTCTCGATAAACACCTTGTAACGCAGGCGCTGGACTTCGCGCAGCTCTTCGGCGGTGCTGGCCACACTGAGGACCAGTTTGGCGGCGTGGCCCTTAACGTCGGCCGATGCGATTAAGTTTTGCATGCTTCATCCTTGGTTATAGAGACGAAGCAAGCGTACTAGTTAATTATTTCAGGGAAATGACATCGGCGCGCCATTTCCCTGAGCTGCCTCAATCCTTCTTTGGACGCCCGGTCTTCAACTGCGGCAGCGCCGACAGCACGCTCTGCAGCGTCGCCATGTCGATCTGGCTGATCAGCGCCACGCCGATACGCAGCAGTTCGCTTTTCTTGATCTCGAACCCGGCTTTCAGGCAGGCTTTTTTCACCTGGCTCAGCACCGCGTATTCGCCCTCCGGCATGGTGAAGCTGTCGCGCACCAGTTTTGGCTTGCGGGCCTTTTCCTTGGCCAGCGCCGCGGCGTCGACCTTGGCGCCGGCCTTGGCGGCGGGCTTGGCCGCTGGTTTGGCGGGCGCTTTCAGCGCCGGCTTGGCAGCCGCTTTCGCCTTGGCGGCGGGCTTGACGGCCGCCTTCGCGGCCGCTGGCGTGGCTTTGGCCGCGGCGGTTTCCGGCGCGGCCTTGACGGCGGCCGGTTTGGCGGCGACTGGTTTGACTGGCTTCACCGCGGCGGCGGGCTTGGCTTTGACGGCAACCGGCTTGGCCCCATCCGGACCGGCCAGGGCCACCGCCTTGCGCGCGCTCAGCGGCGCCTTGGCGGTGCGCTTCGGCGCGGCTTTGACGACGGCGGCGGCGCCGGCATTGTCGGCGGCGGCGCCGATCGACGCGGTGGTCGGGAACGGCGAGCCTTGGCCGTTGGCGGCGCCGGAGGCGTCGGCGGCGATGGCGGGCTGGGCGGTTTTCAATACGCTGATTTTGCTCATTTTCGGTCCATTTGGTAAATAATATAAACAATATATACGATTTATGGAAAAATTGCTTGATCCATATCGGCACAACCTCGGACGGGGCTTGGCTAAGCGGTGGCGCGGATGCTGAAATCAACCCCGACTTCATCCCACAACTCCTGCTCCTTCTCGATCCAGAACGACACCGTTGGATGGTGCGCCACCCAGTCGCGCTTGATTTCCAGTTCGATGCGGTTTTTCATGCGCAGGCGCAGTTCGCTGAAATCGGCGTCGATGCGGGCGTGCATGAACAGGATCGCCAGCCGCAGCGCCAGCACCGCCTTGGCGAAGTCCGGCTCGGCCAGCGCGTCGCCGATTTTGCGCAGATTGCCCTTCTGCGCCATGATCAATTTGCTCATGGTTTTCTGCTCGCGCGTCGTGAAGCCCGGCAGGTCGGCGTTTTCGACGATGTAGGCCGCGTGCTTGTGGTAGCCGGTCTGCGACACCGCCATGCCCACCTCGTGCAGCATGGCGCTCCAGCGCAGGCACTTGTTGAGCGCGTCCGTGTTCGGCTTGAGCTGGGCGTACATCGCCACCGCGTTCTCGGCCACGCGCAGCGCACGGCCCTCGTCGACGTGGAACTTTTGCAGGCAGGCCTGGACCGACTGCTCGCGCCGGTCGCGCTTGGTCGAGCGCAGGTACAGGTCCCACATCACGCCCATGCGCAGGCCGGCCTCGACCGGCGCCATCGCCTCGATGTCGAGTTCGTGCACCAGCGCGATCAGAATCGCCAGGCCGCCGACGATGGTGCCGGCGCGGTCCGGCTTCAGGCCCGGCATGTCGATTTTACCGACCTGGCCGAACGCGATGAAGCGCTGCTTCAAGGCCTCCAGGCTGGGACCGGACAGGTCGCCGCGGCCCAGGTTGTTCTTGGCGATGATGTCGGCGATGGTGCGGATGGTGCCCGAGGAACCGTAGGCGTTCTTCCAGTGTTGCGGCCGGTATGGCGGCGCGGCGTCCTCGAAATGGCTGCGCGCCGACAGGATGGCCGCCTCGAACGAGGGCGCGTCGATGCGCCCGCCGACGAAAAACGACAGGCTCTGCTTGACGGTGCCCAGCGAGAACGACTCGACCCGCTCGATGTCGGCGCCGCGCCCGAGTATCAATTCGGTCGAGCCGCCGCCGATGTCGACCACCAGGCGGCGCTCGCCGGGCAGCGCCAGCGCGTTGGCCACGCCCATGTAGATCAGGCGGCCCTCCTCCTCGCCCGAGATGATCTCGATCGGGTGGCCGATGGCCTGTTCGGCCAGCGGCAGGAAGACCGCGCCGTTGCGCGCCACGCGCATGGCCGACGTCGCCACCACGCGCACCGCGTCAAGCTCGTAGCCGGCCAGCATGATGCGGAAATTGTTCAGGCAGGTCAGCGCCGTCTGCATCGCCGCCTCCGTCAAATTGCCGTTCGCGTCCAGGCCGGCGGCCAGGCGGATCGGGTCGCGCACGCTTTTCAGCACGCGGATGGTGTCGCCGTCGTGCTTGCCGATGTGCAGACGAAAACTGTTGGAACCTAGGTCAACCGCAGCGTACATACCAGCCTCTTATGTTTTATTATCGTGATTCGCACAGGCTTTTGATGAAAAAATCCACCCACGTTACACCAGCGATGTGACCGCCCGGTGACACGCCGCGCGCAACGCGCAGACTGAATCCTACTGCATTGTGAATGGTTTATACCGTTTATTTGAATAGCGGCGGGCGCGCCGTCCGCGGGTCGGCTTAGCCCAAGGGGCTTTACCCGACAATGTCGGCCGGGAGCGGCGCGGCGCGGTTCGGCCAACGCCGCCTGGAACCCGGCACAAGGGCCGGCTTTGTCGTTGCCGCGCCGCTCAGGCGTCGAGCGGGGCGGCGGCGGGCGCTTCGACGACGCGGTTGCGCCCCGCGCGCTTGGCTTCTTGCAGCGCTTCGTCGGCGCGCTGGAACAGGCTGACGCTGCTGTCCTCGGCGCGGATGGTGGTCACGCCCAGGCTGGCGGTGAGGGTGATCACCGCGCGCTCCGTCTTTACCGGCATCCGCTCGACGGCGGCGCGCACGCGCTCGGCCACCACCAGGGCGTCGGCCAGGGTGGTGCGCGGCAGTTGGATGGCGAACTCGGCGCCGCCCAGGCGGCCCATCAGGTCGCTGTCGCGCAGTTGCTTCTTGCACACGTCGACGATGGCCTTGAGCACCGCGTCGCCGACCGGGTGGCCGTAGCTGTCGTTGACGCGTTTGAAGTGGTCCAGGTTCAGTACGATCATCGCGGTCGGCGTGCCGGGCCGGCGCGCCAGCGCCATCCACGGCGCCAGCGCGTTGTAAAAGCCGCGCCGGTTCGGCACGTCGGTGAGCGTGTCGAGCACCTCGAGCCGCGCCAGTTCGCGTTCGCCGCGCTCGCGCGACAGCAGCAGGTAGCCAAAGCCGTTGCTGAGCATCATCAGGTAGAACGCGCCGAGGCCGGCCGCCTGCATGCCGGCCGGGGTGATCCAGGACCAGCCGTCCGGCAGCGCCGCCGGCAGCGCGCCGCTGGCGCCGAGCACCAGCGCCAGCGCGCTCAGCGTCACCACCAGGAAGCGCTGCAGCATGCCGGCGCCGGACCAGCCCAGCGCCAGCGCCGCCACGCCGGCCAGGAAGAACACCGCGACGATCAGCGCGCCGACGGCCGAGCGCAGCGCCTGCTCCATGTCGAGCACGTAGCACAGCACGAAGCCGGCCACCGCCAGCACCAGCGCCGGCAGCACCACGCGGCGCCAGCCGCCGCGCCCGGCTGCCTCCCACGAGGCGCCGGCGTCCAGCGCCACGCCGGCGAACAGCAGCGCGCTGCCGACCGGGATCGAGAGGAAATCGGGGATGATGCCGCGGAAGTACAGCAGCAGCCAGGCCACCGCCTGGCATTGCTTGGCCGCCGACCAGGTCGACAGGCCGGGCGAGGCGGCGCGGCCGTAGCCGAAAAAGAACAGCCCGGCGCACAGGCTCAGATTGCCCAGCGCCAAAGCGAGTACCAGTGTTTTGATGTCCATGTCGTTGCCGGAAAAGGTGGGCGCGCCGATGGCGGGCGGCTCGACCGCCGGGATTGCAGGGGCCCGGTGGTCGGCTCGCCGTCAACCGACACCGTGAATCCGGGGTCAAGCCGCGCGGGTCCGACCCCGGCTCTTCGCCGCGCGCTTAAATCTCGTGTTCGACGTTGTTGCTGCCGTCGCCGATCTTGCTGGCCCAGGCCTGCACGAAAAACTGCTTCTCGTCCTCGCTGGGGGCCTCGTGCCAAAAGACGATCAGGGTGCCCTTGTGGTCGTGGATCTGCGCCACTTTTTCAATGAACAGATGATTCCCGGCCTGGTCGGCCAGCGCCGCCGTGTAGCCGTAGACGCGGGTCAGCCGCTCGATCCGGTCCGGCTCGGTAAAGCTGTTGGTCGCGGTAATAGTCGGGTGGTCCAAAAACATACGCTTCTCTCCATGATGGCCGCCGCGCCGGCCGCGCCGAATCCTGTATGCTGCGTGGATCGGTCAGCCGCCGCGCTGTCGCGACGGGGTGCTTAGGCAGCTTATCAGAATTCTATGCACGAAACAAAATATTGACCACCACCACCCACTGATTTCGCATGCCAGAACCCCTGCGCCACCGCGCCCCGACCGAACCACCCCAGCCGGCCCTGGTGCACACCCGCGGCGACCGCCGTTCGCTGGAGTTCAAGCCGGGCATGATCCAAAGCGAGATGCGGCTCTCGCGCCCGGACGAGCTGGTGCTGCGCTACGCCCGCGCGATGATGTGCTTCACGCTGTTCCAACCGCGCCCGCGGCACATTATCATGGTCGGCCTGGGCGGCGGCTCGCTGGCCAAGTTCTGCTACCGCTACCTGCCCGAGGCGCGTATCACCGTGCTCGAACTGCGCGCCGACGTCATCGCGCTGCGCGAGCAGTTCCTGATTCCGCCCGACGACGCGCGCTTTCGCATCGTCCACGCCGACGCCGTCGACTACCTGGCGCACGCGCCGGCCTGCGCCGACGTGCTGCTGATCGACGGCTTCGACGAGGGCGGCCTGCCGCCGGCGCTGGGCAGCGCGCGCTTCTACGCCGACTGCCGCCGCGCGCTGCTGCCCGGCGGCGTGCTGGTGGCCAACATCTTCAGCTACGACCGCCACTACCGGGCCATGCTGGGGCGCTTGCGCCTGACCTTCCGCAACCGCCTGTGCTGGTTCGACGGCATCGCCGGCAACAACCGCATCCTCTTCGCCGTCAACGAGGCCACGGGCGGCGCCTTCGCCGCGCCCTCGCGCGCGCTGCGGGTGCTGAGCCTGGTGGAATGGCGCCGGCGTTTCGGCCTGGCCTTCCTCAACCCGCTGCTGGCGCGGCTGGTGGTGCGGCGCCTGAGCCGCGCCGCGCCACAGCGCCCGCGCCGCCCGCCGCCTTGATTTTGTTGCAAATGCGCAATTACTATACGTCGGGAACTGTCCGGGGGCGGCGATGTATGACACACTATCGGCAGCCGCGGCAAGTCGCGGCCGTCCCTTTTTTTACCCGTAGGAAAAAACCATGCCGCGTCGCCGCCTGTCCCTGTCGATCTCCGCCGCGGCCGCGCTGACGCTGGGCGCCGGGCTGGGCGTGACGGCGCTGCTGTTTAGCGCCGTCAGCCGGCTCGAATACGACAAGATGGCGCTCAGCTTCCAGCAGCGCGCCACCCTGCGCGCGACGGCCCTGCACAAGGGCCTCGACGACGCCGTCGAGGTGCTGACGGTAACCAACCAGCTGTTCGCCACCGTCGAAGCGGTCTCGCGCGAGCAGTTCCGCGTGTTCACCGCGCCGCTGCTGGCGCGCTACCCCTTCATCCAGGCCTTCAACTTCCACCGCGTGCTGGCGCACGCCGAGCGCGCCGCGTTCGAGGCGGCGCTGCGGCGCGAGCATCCCGGCTACGCGATGACCGAAATGCGCGACGGCAAGCTGGTGCCGGCGCAGCGGCGCGCCAGCTACCTGGTGGTCGACTACCTCGAACCGATGCGCGGCAACGAGGCGGCGCTGGGCATGGACGTGGCGCCGAATCGCTTCTCGCTGGCGGCGCTGGAGCAGTCGCTGCTGCGCGGGCGCGCGAGCGCGACGGCGCTGCTGACGCTGGCGCAGGAAACCACGCGCCAGCGCGGCTTCGTCATCGTCGCGCCGGTGTACCGCCTGGGCGCGCCGACGGCCACGCTGGCCGAGCGCCGCGCCGCGCTGGTCGGCGACACCGCCGCGGTGGTGCGCGCCACCAGCCTGGTGCACAAGGTGATGCAGGGCGCCGACCTGCTCAGCGATCCGCAGATCGAGCTGAGCGTGTACGCCAGCGCGGCCGCCGACCCGGCCCAGTTGATCTACCGCAGCGGCGCGCCGGACGCCGCGCACGCGCCCGCCGCGCCGCTGCCGCGCTGGCTGCTGTTCGACTACCGCGACAGCAGGGAGCACAGCTTCAACGCCGCCGGCCGGCCCTGGCACGTGCGGGTGCAGGCGCGGCCGCGGCCTTTCCTGGCCGACCACGCCGGCTCGCTCTCGACGCTGCTGGGCGGCATCCTGTTCACGCTGCTCACGACCGCCTTCGTGCAGACGCTGGCGCAGCGCTCGCGGCGGGTGCAGCGCCTGGTCGACGAGCGCACCGTCGACCTGAAGCTGAGCAACGAGCGCCTGAGCGCCGACGTGCGCGCGCGCAAGCGCACCGAGCGCGCGCTGCAGGAGAGCGAAAAGCGCTTCCGCCGCCTGCTGGCGCTGTCCTCGGACTGGTACTGGGAGCAGGACGCGCAGTTTCGCTTCACCAACATCACCAGCGGCTTCGCCGACAAGTCGCAGATGCCGCTGGAACGCTTCATCGGCCTGACGCGCTGGGACAACAACGCCGAGATGCGCGAGTCCGAGTGGGGCCAGGCGCACATCGCCGCCGTCAAGGCGCACCAGCCGTTCGCCGACCTGGAGTACCCGATGGCCGACCGGCACGGCCAGATGCGCTGGTTCAGCATCAATGGCGAGCCGCTGTTCGACGACAAGGGCAACTTCGAGGGCTACCGCGGCACCGGCGCCGAGATCACCGAGCGCAAGGTGTCGGAGCAGCGCATCCACCACATCGCCCACCACGACGTGCTCACCGGCCTGCCCAACCGCGCGCTGCTGCGCGAGCGCCTCGGCCAGGCGATCGCCGCCGTCGACCAGGGCGGCGAACCGCTGTGGGTGCTGCTGATCGACCTGGACCGCTTCAAGTTCATCAACGACAGCCTCGGCCACAAGGCCGGCGACCTGCTGCTGAAAACCGTGGCGGCGCGCCTGAAGGCCGGCCTGCGCGAAAGCGACACGGTGGCGCGCCTGTCGGGCGACGAGTTCGTCGCCATCCTCGGCCAGCGCCCGGAGCAGGCGCTGGCCGGCGAGGTGGTGCAGCGCCTGATGGACCAGGTGGCGCAGCCGGTCACGCTGGAGGGCAAGGAAGTGTTCGTCTCCTGCAGCATCGGCGTGGCGGTCTACCCGGGCGCCGGCGGCGGCCAGCAAAACCTGATCGAGCAGGCCGACATCGCCATGTACTGCGCCAAGAAACAGGGCCGCAACAACTTCCAGTTCTACGCCCCGCAGATGAACGAGGCGGCGCAGGAGCGCATGCGCATCGAGGGGGCGCTGCGCAGCGCCCTCGAACGCGACGAGTTCGTGCTGCACTACCAGCCGCAGCTGGACCTGAAGAGCGGCCTGATCGTCGGCGTCGAGGCGCTGCTGCGCTGGCAGCACCCGGAGCTGGGCGTGGTGGCGCCGAGCCGCTTCATCGCGCTGGCCGAGGAAACCGGCCTGATCGTGCCGATCGGCGCCTGGGTCATGCGCACCGCCTGCGCCCAGAACCAAGCTTGGCGGCAGGCCGGCCTGGGGCAGTTGCGCATCGCCGTGAACCTGTCGGCGCGCCAGTTCAGCGAGGCCAACCTGGTGGCCTCGATCGCCGCCGTGCTGGCCGAGACCGGCCTGGCGCCGGCCTGCCTGGAGTTGGAACTGACCGAGAGCCTGTTCATGCACGACATCGGCGTGGCGGTCGACCAGTTGCACGCGATGAAGGCGCTGGGGGTGCAACTGTCGATCGACGACTTCGGCACCGGCTATTCCAGCTTTTCCTACCTGCGGCGCTTCCCGATCGACGTGCTGAAGATCGACCGCACCTTCGTCAACGACATCGCCAACGACGCCGACGACGCCGCCATCGTCGACTCGATCATCGCGCTGGCCCACAACCTGAAGCTGCGCGTCATCGCCGAGGGCGTCGAAACCGAGGCCCAGCTCGACTACCTGCGCCAGCACGGCTGCGACGAAATGCAGGGATATTATTTCAGCCGGCCGCTGCCGCCGGAACAGTTCGAACAGATGCTGCGCCAGGGCCTGCGGCTGGCGCCGGCGCCGGCGTTGCCGCAGCCGCGCCTGGTGACGCGTTAGCGCGCGGCTATTCCTGCAACAGCACCACGGCGCCGCGCACCACCACTTTCGCCAGCGCCAGCACGTCCCAGTTGGTCAGGCGGATACAGCCGTGCGATTGCGTCTTGGCGATGTTGCCCGGCTCCGGCGTGCCGTGGATGCCGTAATGCGGCTTGCTCAACTCGATCCAGGCGGCGCCCACCGGGTTGTTCGGGCCGGCGGCGATCTTCGCCTTGAGCTCGCCCGGCTTGGCGTCCCAGAACAGTTTCGGATTGTATTGATAGACCGGATTGCGGGCCACGCCGCGCACTTGCCACTGGCCGAACGGCAGGGGGTCGTGCGCGCTGCCGGTGCTGGCCGGGAATTGCGCGAACGGCATGCCGGTGCCGTCGAGCAGCGTCAGCGTGCCGTCGGACTGGTCGACCAGGATTGTCGCCGCCTTCGGCAACGGCGCCGCGGCCGCCACGTTCGGCACCGCCAGCGTTTCTCCGGCGCGGCCCAGCACCTTGCCGGGGTTGAGGCGCTTCAGCAAGGCCGGACTGCTGTGGAATTTCTCGCCGAGCGCCTCGACCGCGTTGGCGTAGGCCAGCGCGCCGAGCTTGGCTTTCGCCGCCATGCCGGCCGGCACCGGCGCGTACGGGCCGGCGGCGTCCCGCGCGCTGACCGTGTAGGCGACCAGCAACGGCGCGGTGTCGGCGTTGAGCCGCGCCCAGGTCGCGCTATCGATCACGCCGGTGACCGGCAATTGCTTCAGTTTTTGAAAGCCGCGGATGGCCTGGCGCACATTGCCGTCGTAGGAAGCGCCCAGCTCGCCGGATGAATAGTGCGCGCGGTCCAGCAGTATGCGCGCGCGCAACACGTTGGCGCCCTTGGCGCCGGGGCCGACCGGCAAGGCGCGCTGGGCCGGCGTCAGCGCGTCGGGCGCCAACGGCGCCGGGCGGGGCGCGGGCGCAGCGGCGGCGGCGGCTGCGCCCAGCGTGGTAAAGACGGACGCAAACGCAGTCAACAGTAACAGTGATCTCAACAAAACTCTTCTTGGCCCGATGGTGCGTTATTACCCTGGTTTACTTTTTAGCGCCGGAGACTTTCTTGCGCGACAGTTTGCGCAATTGCGCCTGCTCGAAGCGCGCCACCTGCTCGGGCGTCACCAGTTCCAGCGCCGGCACGGCGACCGGCTTGCGCTCGGCGTCCACCGCCACCATCGTGAAGTAGCAGCTGTTGGCGTGGCGCACCAGGCGCTGCTGGATGTTTTCGGTGACGACGCGGATACCCACTTCCATCGACGTGGTGCCGGTATAGTTGATCGACGCCAGGAACGTCACCAGTTCGCCGACGTGGATAGGCTGCAGGAACATGACCTGGTCGACCGACAGCGTGACGACGTAGCTGCCGGAATAGCGGCTGGCGCAGGCGTAGGCGACGCTGTCGAGGTATTTCAGGATGGTGCCGCCGTGTACGTTGCCGGAGAAATTCGCCATGTCGGGCGTCATCAGAACCGTCATGGTCAGCTCGTGCGCCGACCAGTTCATTGCATTGTCCAAGCGAACTCTCCATGTGGATGGCGCGCGCCGGCATGGCGCCGCGCCGTTTACTTCTTGCCGATTCTTACATTCCGAGGGTGCCGATGTCGACCAGCGATTCGCGGCCTTTGTCGCTGATGTCGTAGCCTTCGCCCGCTTCGCGCGCGATGATGTGGGCTTTTTTGCCGAGGAAGTAGGCCACGTCCTTTTCCAGCGGCGCCAGCGGGTCGGCGGCGATGGCGCGCAGGCCGTTGATACAGCGCCGCACGAAGAGCAGTTGCTGGGCCTTGTCGGTGATCGACAGGCGGCCGTCGCCGCGGAAGCTAAGCAGCTTCAGGCCGGACAGGCGCTTGGTGTTGCGCGCCACGCAGGCACTGACGCGTTCGGTCTTGATGCCGGCCGCAACCTGCTCGAGCGCGTCATATTCGTCTGTTGTGAGTTTCTCGTTCTTCATTACATTTCCATAAGGGACAGCCAATTCGGCCCCCATGGTACGCGCCCGGCAGCGCATCGGCAACAGGCAATTCGTTTACGCCGCGCACGACGGGCGCACGCGGCGTGCGCTCCGCTTATGCCAGCGCGTGCATGCCGGCCCAAAACAGCCCCGAGCACACCAGCAAGGCCAGGAAAACCAGCGCCGCGACGCCTCTGGAATTGAACGCCCGGGCGCGCCTGCCAAGATAAATCTTATTGTGTAAGGAACTGCCCATGCTGGTCTCCGCTACAAGAATGATGGTGATGTCTTATTATATGAACAGTTTCATGACGGCCGCGTGACGCACCGCAGATACAGTCAACTGTGTAGCTACCGAGCAACATATTCGGGCGCAAAAATGTTCTTCTGAAATCATTCCCGCGCGATGGCAGGGCCGCCCATATCGCGCGCCGCGCGCCGCCGGGCGCTGCTAGGATGGACGCAGGCAGTCGCGCGCCGCAGCAGCTTTCCCGGGTAGCGAGTTTCCCTGCGGCCGCGTTGCGTTCATGCACAGGAGGGGACACGATGAACCAGACCAGCGGGCGGCCAGGCCCGGAGCGGGGCGAGCATCTGTGGGACGAACCGGACATTGGCAGCGGCGAAAAAACCCCGGGGCAAAAGGACACGGAAGAGATCATCAAACAGATTCCGCCGCTACCGGAGACGCGTCCGCGCGGCAAGGACGACGCCGCCCCGCCCGGCCGGAAACGCCGGGCGGGAAACGCTACCACGCCTTGATGGGCGCCTGCGGCGGCGTCGGCTCTTTTACCGGCACCGGCTCGGGGATCGGATCTTCCTCGGGAACCGGGCTGTGCTCGGGATCCTTGTCCGGTGGCGGAATTTCCGGTTCCGGCGTCGAATGCGCCCGTCTGGCGACGCCGCCGTCGCCGCCGCCCGTGCCGATATTGGTCTGTGTTGTCATAGTCCCTCCAGTTCAGCCTAGTGCAAACCGCGCAAAAGCCATGTTAGCGAGTGCCCGAGCGGCGCGTTTGTGCGCGATCAAGGCCGGTGGCGCGCACGACAGCGTGCCGCGCCCTTCCATCAGACTACTCGCAAGTGGCGGCGACTGGCGCAGCGTTGCGCGCGCGGCCAGACCCGCGCCGGCGATTCGATACCTTCGGTCATGTTTGCTGGCGACCAGATCGGGCCGTACAATCGGTTCACCCGGAGGTGCCGAGTATGGAGCGAAAGAGGATTCTTTTTGTTGCCGAGGCGGTTACGCTGGCGCATGTCGGCAGGCCGCTCGCCCTGGCGCACATGCTCGATCCGCAGCGTTTCGACATCCATTTCGCCTGCGCCGACGGGTACGACTTTTGTTTCAAGGACAGCGGCTTCACGCGTTGGCGCATCGACAGTATTTCCAGCGCCCAGTTCCTGCAGGCTTTGGCGAAAGGCAAACCCGTCTACAGTGAAGCGACGCTGTCGCAGTACGTCGACGACGACCTGCGACTACTCAAGGAGGTGCGGCCGGACGTGGTGCTGGGCGACTTTCGACTGTCGCTGTCGGTCAGCGCGCGTCTGGCCAGGCTGCCCTACGTGGCGCTGAGCAACGCCTACTGGAGTCCGTACGTGCGGCAGCACTACGAAGTACCCACTCTTCCGCTGACCAAAGCCTTGCCGATCCTCTTGGCCAACGCGCTGTTTCGCATGGTGCGCCCGCTGGCCTTCGCCAGCCACACCGTGCCGCTGAACCGACTGCGGCGTCGACACGGACTGGCCTCGCTGGGCCCCGATCTGCGCCGGGTCTATACCGACGCCGACCATACCGTTTACGCCGACATCCCCGAGCTGTTTCCCGCGCGCGGTCTGCCCGCCAGCCACTCCTATTTGGGAGCGGTAATCTGGTCGCCGCCGCTGTCGACGCCGGAGTGGTGGAACGACCTGCCGCAAGACAAGCCGGTGCTGTACGTGACCTTGGGCAGTTCCGGCCAGGGCCAGCTGCTGCCGCAAGTGCTGCGCGCGCTGGCGCCGCTGCCGGTCACGGTGCTGGCCGCGACGGCCGGCAATATCGAACTCGACAACATCCCCGCCAACGCCTTCGTCGCGCCGTTCCTGCCCGGCGCCGAAGCGGCCGGCCGCGCCCGCCTGGTGCTATGCAACGGCGGCAGCCCGACCAGCCAGCAGGCGCTGGCCGCCGGCGTGCCGGTGATCGGCATCGCCAGCAATCTGGACCAGTTCCTGAACATGCATGGCGTCGTCGCCGCCGGCGCCGGCACGCTGCTGCGCGCCGACCGTTTCAGCGAGCGGGCGCTACGCGGCTGCGCCGAGGCCATGCTGAACGACGCCGGCGCGGCGGCGGCCGCCAAGACCGTCGCGCGCCAGTTTCGCGCCTACCAGCCCGGCACGCGCCTGACGGCGCTGCTCGATACGCTGCCGGCCGCCTGATGAGGGCGCCCCCCCTTTGCCCGCCACCCCGAGCGTTTTTTCGGCGAAGATGCGCCTCACCGCGTCGTGGAAGCGGTCGCTGGTTCGTCGTAGCGCAAGGCCTGCACCACCAGCGAAAATGCCGGAGATGGCTGCCGATCGCGTGGCGCCCAGCGCGGCGGCGGCGGCTTGCCGGACGCGGCGACACCACCGATCAACGCAGTTAACCTTATTGGCAGTCGCCGCACCCTTGCGGAGTCGATGATCGGCTCGATCAAAGAGAGCCGGGAAATGCTCGCCTTCTGCCGCGCAGCCGTCGGCTTTCTTTACAGCCGCCTCGAGCGCAACGCCGGGCCGCTCCGGAAAATGCGCGTAAGCGTTTGATTTTGTTGGCATTCTTCACTCTGGCACGAATTTCGCTGAGTACTGGCTGTGCGGCTCGTTCTACCAGGCGGCGCAAAACAATGAGCGTCAATCAACCAGACTATCAGTGAGGTATCGTTATGAAACTGTTTAAACTGAAACTCATCCCGGTGGCAGCCGCCCTGGTGTTGATGAGTGCGGCCGGCAGCGCCAGTGCGGGCGCGTATGGCTACTCCTACGACAATATTTTCGGCCTGACCGTCACCAATCCGACCGGCGTGGTATCGGTTGCCGGCACCACCAACATTTCCCGCGCCACGGCGACGCTGAACGGTACCAGCGTCATCACCGGCGGCTCCGGCATGCTCGACGCGCCGCAAGCCGCGGTGGGCGCCGTCGCGCTCGGTCAAAACAATTTCCAGCAGCAAGGCCCGGTCGGCACCTACTCGCGCGGCGATGCCCAGATCGTCAGCACGCAGTTCCCGCCCTTCCCGCCCGGCGCCACCAGCACCCAGGCGGTGAACGTGGCCGAGGCCCACCTGGACTTCGCCGGCACGGCCGACGCGTCCGGCCGCAACGGCTCGACCACCGGTTTCTCCGTCAATTTCGTCGTTGGCTCGCCAACGGCGACGCTGCGTTTCAACTTCCAGGCCGATCCCTTCATGCAGGTATTCCTGCAAACCCTGGCCGGCCCCGGTTCGTCGGCCGCCGCTAACCTGGTGGCGACCTTCACCATCACCGACGCCGCCGGCGCTATCATCTTCGTCTGGGCGCCGGACGGCGTGGTCGGCTCCGGCATCACGGGCGGCGTCGAAACCGCCGACGCGGCCAGTCTGAACACCAATCTGTCGACCAACTTCCTCACCCGCGGCTCGTTGTTTACCTACAATCCAACGGGCTGCCCCGTACCGGTGGCGCCAGGCACCGGCACCGGTTGCGGCGGCGCCTACACGGCACTGACCAACGCCTTGGGGGCGGGCAACTACACCTTGACCCTGAACGCGGTGAACAGCGTCGATCTGGTCAAGACGGCGGTGCCGGAGCCTGGCACGCTGGCCCTGCTGGGACTGGGCCTGGCCGGCTTGTGCGTCAGCAAGCGCCGCAAGGCCTAAACAAGTCGGGGAACTCCCCAGCCGTTAAATTGGCACGCTTTTCATCGGTCGGATTACGCTGGCCGCCGCGGCCCGGCATCCGCGCGACGGCACTTGAAGCAACAAGGCGGGGAACTCCCCCGCCTTTTTTTGCGTCCGCATTTGCGGGCCCTGTGTATCACAGAGCACATTCCACGGCGTGCTTATTACGACGCTGTGCCGGCAACGGAAGCGGCAGCCACGCCCGATTCAGGCAGCGTCGAATTGCCCGTCAGCCTTCTTTACATCTTAATGAAAATACGTCCAGCATCGAGGATGCTAAAACACTAAGTTGTTGATTTTCATGCACATATCTATCCTGGCAGGAAACTTGCATAGTCATATGTAAGTCCCGCCAATCAGGGGCCCAGCGATGTTCCTTTTGACCCACCCGACCATGCGAGGCATCTAAAATGAAACTGTCGTCCCTGAAACTGATCCCGGCCGCCGCCGCCATCGCCCTGCTGTGCGCCACCGGCAACGCCAGCGCGGCCGCCTACGGCTACTCCTACAACAATGTATTCGGCCTGATCATTAACAATCCCACCGGCGTGGTCAGCGTGGCCGGCGTCACCACCGTCTCGCGCTCGACGGCGACGCTGGGCGCCGCCAGCGTCATCCGCGGCGGCGCCGGCTTCCTCGACGCGCCGCAGTCGGCGCTCGGCGCCGTCACCAAGGGCGAGAACAATTTCACTCCGCAAGGCCAGGGCGGCCCGTCGTACTCGCGCGGCGACGCCCAGATCATCAGCACGCAATTCCGGCCCTTTCCGCCCGGCGCCACCAGCACCCACAAGGCCAACGTCGCCGAAGCCTTCCTGGCGGGCGCCGGCACCGCCGACGCGTCCGGGCGCAACGGCTCCACCACCGGTCTTTCCGTGCTGTTCTCGGTTGCCTCGCCAACCGCGACGCTGTCCTTCAACTTCAGTGCCGATCCCTACATGGCGGTGTTTCTGGACGCGATGGCCGGTCTCGGCTCCACCGCGACCGCCAACCTGGTGGTGTCGTTCAGCATCACCAACGCGGCCGGGGTCAACGTCTTCAACTGGACCCCGGATGGCGTGCTCGGCTCGGGCATCTTCGGCGGCGCCGAGAGCGCCGACGGGGCCAACCTGAACACCAACCTGTCGACCAGTACCCTGACCAAGGGCACGCCGTTTACCTTCAACCCGAGCCCCTGCCCCGTACCGACCGGCACCGGCACCTCGACCGCTTGCGGCGCCGCGTTCGCCGCGCTGACCACTCCCTTAAGCGCCGGCAACTATACGCTGACCTTGAATACGATAGAAAGCGTCGACCTGGTCATCACGCAGCAAGTGCCGGAGCCGGGCACGCTGGCCTTGCTGGGGCTGGGGCTGGCCGGCCTGTGCCTCGGCAGCCGCCGCGGCGTGCGCCCGGCGGCATAGGCACATACGCCCGGGCCGGCCCGCCTCAGCCGGGCGGCCCGCCGCGTTTCAGCAGGCGCGCCGGAATCCCGCCCCACACCTCGCCGGGACCGATCTGGCTATCCTTGGTGACGACGGCGCCGGCCGAGACGATCGCGCCGTCGCCGATGCGCACGCCGGCCATCACCACCGCCGACGCGCCGATCGTCACGCCGTCGCCGATGTGTACCGTTTTCAACTCCAGCCGCGCGCCCTCGATCACATGCGCAAAGATCACCGCGTCGTGGCCAATGATGGTGTTCTTGCCGATCCGCGTCAGCGGCGGATCGAGGATCGCGCCGGCGCTGTAGGTGTTGCCGCCCAGCCGGGCGCCGAGCGCCAGGTAGACCAGGCGCATCAGCGGCACCGGCAGCGCATGGGTGCGGATCAACGAATTAAACAATATCAGGTAAAACAGGATGTTGACGTTGGCGATGAACTCGGCGCGCGAGTCCGGCGCCACGTCGCCGTCCAACAGCGGCAGCCAGCACAGGAACAAGCGGTAGACGGCGAACGCGTACAGATAGTTCAGCAGCACGGCGGCGACGACCAGCGCCACGCCCCGGAAGTCGCCGAGCGGCAGGTCGCCGAACAAGCACGCGGTGCTGGCCAGCGCCAGCGCCAACACCAGCGCCAGCAGCAACAGGAAAAACAGGATCTGGCTTGCCTTGATCTCACGCATGGCGTCCGCCGGAACCGGCTCCGCCCCCGCCCCTGCCCTGTACCATCAAATCCTGGAGCGGCCGGCGCGTCGAGCGCGCCCGCGCCGCGGCGCCCGCGCCGATGCGTCCCATGAACACGGCGCGCTTGCCGCAGTCCTCGCCGATGAGCGCGGCGCAGCGCGCGGCCAGCGCGCCGGCGTGTTCCTGCATGCCGGGCACGCGCGAGAACACCCTGCCCTCGCGCACGTAGCGCGCGAAGATCAGCGGCGTCAGTTCCGGTTGCAGTTGCAGTTCGAGCAGGGTCGCGGTCAGCCAGAAGCGCTGCATCGCCCGCCCCGCCGCCACGTAGTCGTCGATCGAGCGCGGCTGCTTGGTGGCGACCAGCGCGAAATGGGCGGCGCAGGCCAGGCCGGGAATCAAGTCCATCTGGATGCGCGGCGCCACCGTGCCGGCCAGGAAGGTGTTGAAAAATTCGACCCGGCGCCAACTCTGCATGATCCAACGCATCAGTTTGCTCGTCATCGGATCGACCCCCAGCGCCTGGTCGGGAATGCGGTCCTCGCTGTAACGGGCGTTCCATTCGATCACCGCGCGGTGCACCTGGTGCGCCTCGGGCATGGTCAGGCGCAGCTTGGCGTTGGCAAACATCAGCCGCGCCGCCGCCAGGCGCTTGCCGAAGCCCTCCAGCCAGACGATCTGGTAGCCCTCGGGCAAGGCGGCGGCCAGCGCGCTTTTTTCCACCGCGCTCAGCGCGCGCGTGCGCAGCGGCCGGCGCTGCACGCTGCGGCGCTGGATGTAGCCGGCCAGCGGATCGGCGGGCTGGCGCGGCGCGGCCTCGAACGCGACGTCGAAGGTCGGCAAGTGCTCGGGGGCGCCGCCGCGCCGCTGGGCGCGTAACCGCAGGCCGTAGCCGCTGGCGGCGATCGCCATGGTCTCAAGCAAGGCGCCGAGCGAAATCTGGCTGGGGTGGCCGTCGAGGTCGTAGACGCAGTGCGCGCGCGTGTCGAAGCCGTGCACGACGATGTGGCGCTCGTCGACGATTTCAAAGCGCCAGGGTTGGGTGTTGTCGCCGCTGGGCGCCCAGCGCGCCAGGTCGAGGATGCGTTCCAGGGTACCGTCGAGCAACATGGTCATGGCCTTTCCGCCGCTCTGCGGCGCTTGATTATCATCATCGCCAGGCGCTGCAGCGGATGGCGGTTGCCGCCCGGGCGCCAGGTGCGCACCAGCTTGTTGCGGAAGGCATCGAAGTGCACGCCATGCGGCGCGGCCAGCACTTTTCCTCGTCGCAACAGGATCTTCAGCGCCTCGGTGGCGGCGGCGCCGGCGCACAACTGGCACCCCATGATGGTCGACGGCCCGCGCTGCTCCTTCAGGTTGATGGCCGAGGGGTCGACCAGGTAGGCGCCGTGCAGGCCCGCCGGCGCCAAGCCGACCAGGAAGCGCAGCGCCTTCTCGGCGTCGGGCAGCTCGCCCCAGCCGAAGTATTGCTCGAACGTCATTCGGCCCGGCATGAAATTGAGCAAGGCCGTGCCCATCCCCAGCGGCGCCGCCGTGATCGCGGGAATGCCGAGCCGGGCGCACATGGCGAAGGTCGCCTGGCGGGCGCGGAAGGCGAAAAAATCCAGGCCGTCGACGTACAGGTCGACGCCGGCGAAAAAATCTTCCAGGTTGGCGCCGTTGACGCCGTCGGGAAAGCGCGTGATCGCCATCTCGGGATTGATGTCGCTGGCCATCTCGGCCAGCACGTCGACCTTCGGCCGGCCCAGGGTCGACATCGTCGCGCCGACCTGGCGGTTGAAGTTGGCGATGTCGAAATGGTCGAAATCGGCGATGTGGAAGGCGCCGATGCCGAGCCTGGCCAAGGTCAGCAGGTGCACCCCGCCGACCCCGCCCATGCCGGCGATGGCGACGCGCTTGTGGCGCAACTGCTCTTGCTCGGCCGGCGTGACCCAGCCGATGTTGCGCGAGAAAGCGTCGCGGTAAGAAAAACTGCCTGTCATGTTCACCTCCTTGATTACAGCCGAGCTTGCCAGCGGCTCTAAGCAGATTGGATCAACGGCCCAGGTAAAAAGTTCCGCAAAAAAACAGTTTATTTAACGCACGACGGCCGCCAGCGTCGCCGCCAGCTCGCGCCGCAGCCAGCCGAGCACCGTCTGGCGCCGCTCGTCGCCCTCGAAAGGCGTCGGCGAGAGCAGGAAATACGCCGAACCGTCCTCGACGAAACCGCCCGGCGGCGCCACCAGGCGCGCGCAGGCCAGTTCCTCCTCGACCATGTAGACCGAGCCGATGGCCACGCCCAGGCCGGCGCCGGCCGCCTGCAGGCTTAGATAAAAATGCTCGTAGCGCCCCGCCGTGGCCGCCGCGACCGGGCGCCCGCTCGCCGCGCCCCAACGCTGCCAGGCGTCCGGTCGCGACTGCGTGTGCAGCAGGCCCTGTCGCTCCAGATGCAACTGTCCGCCCTGCAACAACGCCGGCGCGCACACCGGCGCGGTCCACTCCCGCGCCACCGGCTCGGCGTGGCAGCCGGCGCCCCAGGCGAAGTCGTTGCGCCGCAGCGCCAGGTCGACATGGCCGCGCTGGAATTGCACCGGGCCGCCGGCGGCGAACAGGTGCAGCTCGATCTGCGGGAAAGTGGCGCGGAAAGCGCCCAGGCGCGGAATCAGCCAGCGCATCGCCAGCGTCGGCTCGCACGACAACACCAGCGGCCGCTGCGGCGCGGCTTGCTGGATGGCGCGCACGCCCTCGGCCAGGCGCGCCATCACGTCGTCGCAGGTGAGCTTGAAGGCGGCGCCCTCGCGCGTGAGAAAAACTGCCCGATTGCGGCGCTCAAACAAGGCTACGCCGAGCGTCTCCTCGAGCAGCTTGATCTGGCGGCTGACGGCGCCGTGCGTCAGGTGCAACTCGTCGGCGGCGCGCACAAAACTCAGGTGGCGGGCCGCGACCGCGAACATGCGCACCGCGTTCAAGGATGGGGCATGCAATGCCATCTGTGATTTTTCCTCAAGTATTTGCTTGAGTATACATCGATTTTCACACCACCCGAATTCGGCAAAAATGGGTTTTCCCGGCACGCCGGGCTCACCACAAGGAAACGCCATGACCGAATTGCTCGCAGTAGCCGTGATCACCATCCTGGCCGTCATCAGCCCCGGCGCCGACTTTGCCATGGTGACGCGCAACAGTTACCTGCACGGCCGCCGCGCCGGGCTGCTGGCCGCCGCCGGCATCGCGCTCGGCGTGCAGGTGCACGTGTTCTACACCATGCTCGGGGTGGGACTGCTGATCGCCCACACGCCCAGCCTGTTCCTGGCCATCAAGCTGGTCGGCGCGGCCTACCTGGTCTACATCGGCTACCGCACCTTCGTCGCCAAGGCGGTACTGCAACCCGACCTGTCGGCCCAGCCCGCCGGCAGCGCGTTGGCGGCCTTGCGCAGCGGTTTCATGACCAACGCCCTCAACCCGAAAACCACCTTGTTCGTGCTCAGCACCTACACCCAGGTGGTCGGCGCCGACACCGCCACGGCCGCGCAATTTGGCTACGGCCTGTTCATGTCGCTGGCGCACTGGCTTTGGTTCAGCCTGGTTGCGCTGTTTTTTTCGGACCAGCGCCTGCGCGGCGCGATGCTGCGCGGGCAAAACGTACTCAACAAGGGGATCGGCGCGGTCCTGGTCGGCCTCGGCCTGACGCTGGCGCTGGCGCCGATGGCGCGTTGACGAATGGACCCGCGGATAACCGCCGTACAGGCTGCTGATCCTGGCGGTGCCGTTCGCCCCGCAGCGCAGCGCGACGGGGCGCCGGCTTACGCCAGCGCTTCCTTGGCCGCCTCTTCCGGCGTCAAGCCGTCATAGAACTGGTCGGTGAACCATTCAACCTGCTCTTCAATATGCTCCTGGGCCTGGGCCTGCGTTGCGCCGCCCGCCACCAGGAAGCCTTCGACTTCGATACACCAATGTATCAACGCCAGTGTTTCCGGATCCAACTCTTCGTTCTTCTTTGCCATCTTGTTGCCCTATGCGTGGTGTGTCAATGATTCAGTGCTGCGCCGCTAGTTTAACAGCATAGGCCGGACGGGAAACCACGCCGGGGCCGAGCAAGGCGGAAAACAAGGGCGCCCGCGCTTATTTCTCGGGGTACAACACCACCTGGACGTAATTGTCCATGTTGAAGTAGCGCTTGGCGACCGCCTGCAACTCGGCCGGCTGGAGCGCCTTGACCCGTTCCTCGTAGCTGAGAATGGCGGCCGGGTCGCTGCCCTGCAGCAGCGCCGTCTGCAAGCGGCCCAGCCAGTAGCTGTTCTCGCGCATCGATTTCTGGTGGTTCTTGATCCAATTCTCCTGCACCTTGGCCAAGTCGCTCGCCAGCGGGCCGTCCTGCTTCATCCTTTCGATCTCGGCGAACGTCGCGGCAATCACCTTGTCGACATTTTCCGGCGCCGTCGGCAAGCCGGCGCTCAGCGAATAGCTGCCGTAGGGCAGCTTGTTCAGCCCGCCCTGAAAGCCGCCGCCATAAATCAGGCCCATCTTCTCTCGCAGCACCTCGGTCAGCTTGATGTTCAACACCTCCACCAGCGCCTGCACCTGCATCTGCCCGGCGTCGGTGTACTCGGCGTCGCCGCTGAAGGTGATTGAAATGGTGCTCTTCGCCTCGCTGCCCTTGCGCACCTCCTTCTTGACCACGCCGCTGACCGGGCGCACGCCCAGGTCCTTGTAGACCGCCGTCACCTCGCCGGCCGGCAGACTGGCGAGATAAGTGGCGATCAAGGGCTTGATCTGCTCCACGTCGAAGCTGCCGACCAGGAAAAAGGTGGTGCCGCGGGCGCTGGCAAACCGCTCGCGGTAAATCTCCAGCACGCGCGCCAGCGTGATCTTGTCGAAATCCTCGGGCCGCGCCGCCCGCGCCAGGCGCGGATGGTGGTGATACATCGTCGTCTGCACCGTGTCGACGAACACCGACTCCGGCCGCGACATCGTGTTCTTCGCCAGGTCCTGCTGCTTGCCGATGAAGGATTGGTAGAGCGCGTCGTCCTGGCGCGCGTCGGTGTAGCGCAGGTAGACCAGTTGCAGCATGGTTTCCAGGTCGGCGGTGCTGGAACTGCCGGCGACGCCCTCGTTCAGGTTGCCCAAAAAGGCGCCGACGCTGACGGTCTTGCCGGCCAGGATTTTCTGCAAATCCGTCGGCGTGTAAGTCTTCAAGCCCATCTGGCCGACGATGGCGCTGGCGTAGCGGGCGTTGAACACGTCGGCGTCGCTGAACAGCGACTGGCCGCCGAAGCGGGTCGCGCCCATTAACACCTGGTCGTTCTTGAAGTCGGTCGGCTTCAGCACCACCCGCACGCCGTTGCTCAGCGTCAGCTCGGTCAGGCCCAGCGCCGCGTCGCGCCGTTCGGCGACGATGCCGCCGGCCGGCGGCGGCGCGTCCATCAGGGTGCTGCCCAGCACGCGCTCCTGCTGCGGCTTGACCTCCAGCTTTTCCGCCGCGGCGACCGCCTTCAGCAGGGCCGCGGCGGTCGGCACGACCACGCTGCGGTCCGAACCCATAAACACCACCAGCTTTTTCTGGTCTCGCGGCAAGGCCTCGCGCACCGCCCGGTTGACCTCGTCGAGCGTGATCAGCGGCAGCAACTCTTGCACATAGCGGTACTCGTTCTCGATGCCGGGAATCGCTTCCTGTTCGAGGAAATTGCGTATGTACTCGGCCGTGTAGCCGGCCGAGTCGGACTTGTCGCGTTCCTTGTAGCTGCGCTCGTAGTTGCGCAACATATTCTTGCGGCTACGTTCGAACTCGACGGCGCTAAAGCCGAAGCGGCGCACCCGCTCGCCCGCCTGTATCAGCGCGTTGGCGGCCGGCGCCACGCCGCCCTTGCCCAGCAGCGCGTAGGCGCTGAACGACTGGTAACCGCGCACCAGCTTGCCCATGCCGCTGCCGCCCTGGATGAACGGCGGCTCGGCCTGCTGGGTCAGTTCCTGCATGCGCGCCGCGAGCATCTCGCCGTACAGGCTTTCAATCATCTTTTCGCGGTAGCCGCCGAAGGTCTCGTCGGTGCGTATCGGCCGCACCGGATAGCGGATCAACAAGGTATTGTTGGGGGCCTCCTTGTCGGTCACCACCAGTGCCTCGTCGCGGGCGCGCGTGGCCACCTTGGCGTACACCCGCGGGCGCGCGTTGGCCGGGTTTTTTAGCTTGTCGAAGTGCTTGTGGATCATCTGTTCCGCCTCGGCCGGCTCGATGTCGCCGACCACCACCACGGCCATCAGGTCGGGCCGGTACCAGTCGCGGTAGAACCGCCGCAGCGCGTCGTACTTGAAGTGCTTCAGGATGGCTTCCTTGCCGATCGGCAAACGCTTGCCGTAGCGCGAGTCGTTGAACAGTTTCGGCAACAACACCTTGTTCATGCGGTCGTCGGCGCCCTTGCCCAGGCGCAGTTCCTCAAGCACGATGCCGCGCTCGCTGTCGATGGCCGCGTCGTCCAAGGCCAGGCCGTGGGCCCAGTCTTCCAGCACCAGGAAGCCCTTGTCGATATTGTCCTGCTTGTCGGTGGGAATCGGCAGGATGTAGACGGTCTCGTCGAAACTGGTGTAGGCGTTCAGGTCGGCGCCGAACTTGACGCCGATCGATTGCAGATACGAGATCAGCGCGCTTTTCTTGAAATTGGTCGAGCCGTTAAACGCCATGTGCTCGGTGAAATGGGCCAGCCCCTGCTGGTCGTCGTCCTCCAGCATCGAGCCGGCCTTGACGACCAGGCGCAGCTCGACCTTGTTGGCCGGTTTGCCGTTCTTTTGAATGTAGTAGGTCAGGCCGTTGGCCAGCTTGCCGACCTGCACCTGCGGTCCGACCGGCAGCGGATCGCCCAGTGTAATGGCGGCGTGCGCCAGGAAGGACAAGGCCAGCATGGCCGCGCCGGAAATAATTCGCAAAGGGTACAAGTTCATTTTTGCCGAGGAAAGGAAAGAATTTTCGTACGGTACACCGATTCGCCGCGCTTGGGCTTGATTCGCGCGCGCCGGCGAAAAAAATACAGCCCGGCGCCGCGGCCCGCGCCCCGCGCCGCGGCGCCGGGGAACTTCTGCTACACTTGGCGCGCCGGCAATTTTGCCGGTAACAATACGTCTTCGGGGCGGGGTGCGATTCCCCACCGGCGGTAAAACCGGCAACGGTGAAGCCCGCGAGCGCTTGCGCAAGCAAGGTCAGCAGATCTGGTGTGACTCCAGAGCCGACGGTATAGTCCGGATGAAAGAAGATGTGCGGTATCCGCAGTCCCGTGTCGAGCGATCGACGCGGGTGGCTGTGCCTATCCGCTTGCCCTGGAGCGTTTTTCGCCATTTGTGCGAGGAGCGTTTCCCATGTTAGTCAATCACTTTTCCCTGACCTCCCCCGACCTTGCGGGCCGCATCCAGACGGCGCTGGAGGCCATGCGCGCCGGCGTCCCGGTGATCCTGCTCGACGATTTCGACCGCGAGAACGAGGCCGACCTGATCGTCGCCACCGACAAGCTCAGCGTCGAAACGATGGCGCTGCTGATCCGCGAATGCAGCGGCATCGTCTGCCTGTGCCTGCAGGCCGACACCGTGCGCGCGCTCGAACTGGCGCCGATGGCGCCGGAAAACGGCAGCCGCTACGGCACCCCGTTCACGGTGTCGATCGAGGCGCGCGAGGGCGTCACCACCGGGGTCTCGGCGGCCGACCGCGTCACCACCGTGCGCGCCGCCGTCGCCCGCGCCGCCAAGCCGCACGACCTGGTGAGCCCCGGCCACGTGTTCCCGCTGCGCGCCACGCCCGGCGGCGTGCTGGCGCGCGCCGGCCACACCGAAGGCTCGATCGACCTGGCCATCATGGCCGGTCTGAGCCCGGCCGCCGTGCTGTGCGAGCTGATGAACCCGGACGGCAGCATGATGCGCGGCGACGCCATCGAACGCTTCGCCGAACTGCACGGCATGCCGATCCTGACCATCGCCGAAATGATCGAATGGCGCAGCCGCGAAGCGAGCTAACCCCACCGCCAGCGAGCCGGCAACGCTGAAAATCAACCCGAGGCAAAGAACCGGGGTCAGACCTTCAGGGTCTGCCCCGGCGTCACGCCCTTGGTTTTGATGAATTCAACGGCGAAGCCGCTGAACGCGGGTATGCTTGCCCCCCGCCGCCCGAATTTGTCGCGAATCCGCCGCGCCGCCGCGGCGCCGATGCTAAGATAACAGCATGACTTCACAAGCATCACTTTCCTCCGGCTTCAGGCGACTGCACCGCTCCGCCATGGCGTGGCTGAGCAGTTGGTGGCGCCTGCTGCATTTCGCCGTCCTGTTTTTTTCACTGGCGCTGTCGCCATCCACCTACGGCCGCGCCCACCGGCCCGCGCTGGCGCGCCAACTGGTGCTGGCCACCGCGCCCAACCTGATGTGGTTCACCGTGCTGTCGGCGCTCATCAGCCTGGTGCTGATCCGCATCGTCGTCGTCACAGCGCTCAGCTACGGGCTGTCGCGCTTCGCGCTTGAAATGGTGGTGCGCGTGTTGGTGCTTGAACTGATCCCGCTGACGGCGGCGCTGTTCGTGGCGCTGCGCATCACCCTGCCCGACGGCATCGAGTTCGCCCAACTGCGCGCCCGCGGCACCCTCGACGCCATGCAGCGCGAGGGCGCCGACCTGCTGCACCGCGAATTCTTCCCGCGCGTGGCGGCCGGCGTGTTCGCCGTCTGGATGCTGGCCGCGGTCAGCTGCGTACTCTCGCTGGTGCTGGCCTACCTGACCATCTACGGCTTCACGCCGTGGGCGCTGCAAGGCTACACGCGCACGGTCGGCCAGGTCTTCAACCCGGCCGTGACGCTGATCCTGATGCTCAAGATCGTCTTCTTCAGCTTTGCCGTCGGCCTGATCCCGCTGGCCTCGTCGTTCAACGACGACAGCGCGGCCGGGCGCCGCATCATGCGCATGCGCAGCGTGCACGGCCTGTCCGAAATGCTGCGCCTGTTCTCGGTCATCCTGCTAATTGAAATCGCCTCCCTGATGGGCAACTACTATTAATAACAACAAGCCACCCATGACCGAACCGACTCCCAACGCCGGCGCCGACGCCGAACTGGCGCCCGACGCGCCGCTGCCAAGCACGCCGCCGGTGCGCAACGCCGAATTCAAGGCGGCCCTGCTGCTGGTGCTGATGTTCGCCCTGGTGGCAGGCTCGGTGTTGTACCTGATGTACGCGCGCGGCGCCTTCGAGGCGACCCAGCAACTGGTGCTGAAAGCCGACGACTCCGACGGCGTCGTGGTCGGCATGGACGTCACCTTTTCCGGCTTCCCGGTCGGGCGCGTGCGCCGCATCGAACTGGGCGCCGACGGCAAGGCCCGGGTCATCGTCGACGTGCCGCGCTCGCAGGCGCACTGGCTGCGCAGCAGCAGCATCTTCACGCTCGAACGCGGCCTGGTCGGCGGCGCCAAGCTGCGCGCCTTCAGCGGCATCCCGGCCGACCCCGAGCTGCCCGACGGTGCCGCGCGCGACCTGCTGGTGGGCGACGCCGGCGCCGAAATCCCGCGCCTGCTGGCCGCCGCCAAGGATCTGCTGCAAAACCTGACGACGCTGACCGCGGCCGACTCCTCGCTCGACGTGGCGCTGCGCAACGTGCAGGGCGTGACCACCAAGCTTAACGGCCCGGCCGGCGCGATGGGCCTGATCGGCGGCGACGACAAGAACGCGCAGCAACTGGTGGCGCGCGCCAACGCGCTGCTGCTCACGGTCGACAAGGTGGCGCAGAAAGCCGACAGCCTGATCGGCAACGCCGACAGCCGCGTGTTCGGCAAGGGCGGCGTGATGACCGACGCCCAGGCCACCGTGGTGCAACTGAACGCGCTGCTGGCCGACACCCGCAGCAGCCTGAAGAAACTGGACGCCGTGCTGGTCGAGGCGCAGGCCGTCGGCGCCAACGCCAAGGCCGCCACCGCCGACCTGGCGCCGCTGCGCGCCGACGTCGACAGCAACCTGCGCAAGGTCGAACAACTGGTAAACGAACTGAACCGAAAATGGCCGTTCAAACGCGACACGGAGATCAAACTGCCATGACATTGAACGCCCTGCCCCGCCGCCTGCTGGCGGCCAGCCTGCTGGCGAGCCTGGCCGCCTGCGCCGGCGGCCCGCCGGTGCCGGATTGGCAAATGAATGCGCAAAGCGCCATCGCCCGCTTCGAATCGGCCTACCTGGCCGGCAACGCGCGGGTCGAGGCCGCCGAGTTCGCCCGGGCGCGCCAGCAAGTCGCCGCCACCGGCAAGGTCGACCTGCTGGCGCGCGTCGAACTGCTGCGCTGCGCCACCCGCGTGGCCAGCCTGGTGTTCGAGGAATGCGCCGGCTTTGCGCCGCTGCGCCTGGACGCGGCCGCGCCGGAACGGGCCTACGCCGCCTATCTGGCGGGGACGGCCAAACCGGACCAGATAGCCTTGCTGCCGGCCGCCCACCGCGACGCCGCCGGCGCCGCCACCGACGCCGCCGCCGCCGCGGCGGTGGCCGGCATGGGCGAGCCGCTGTCGCAACTGGTGGCGGCGGGCGTACTGCTGCGCGCCGGCCGCGCCAGCCCGGCGCTGCTGGCCACCGCGGTCGAGACGGCGTCGGCGCAAGGCTGGCGCCGCCCGCTGCTGGCCTGGCTCGGCGTGCAGGCGCTGCGCGCCGACAAGGCCGGCGACGCGCAAGAGGCGCAGCGCCTGCGCCGGCGCATGGACCTGGTGCAGGGCGCCGCAACGACGCCCTGACGCCGCCCGGCCGCTACATCAGCCGCGCCGACAAGTCCTGCAAGCCGACGCCACCGCAGAGGGTCTGGCTGGCCGCGCCAAACGCGGCATCGGCCATCATCGCCTGGACCGGCGTTAGCGAGATGTTCGACAGGCCGCCGTATTTGGCATACTGATAGGCCAGGTCGGCGCCAATGGCCGCCGTGTCGCTGCCGCCGAGGTGAAAACTCAGCAGCGACGACGACAGCGCCCAACTGCTCAACGACGGGTTGGCCGCGCGCGCCTGGTCGAATGCCGTCGCCAGGCCGTCGAAATTGAATTGCTCGACTTTCCGGTTGTTCAACTGGCTGGGCGACGCCGCGTTGTAATCCGCCGTGCCCTCGATCAGCAATTGCAAGCAGGCGACGCTGTGCTTGTCCACGCCGAGGTACCAATTTTTGAGGGTCAACTGGTACTCTGTGGGTTCTCTGCCTTAAATGCAAAATAATAGACCATGGCCTAAAATATCTGCGGCAGCGGCAGCCCCATGCCCGCCGTCCAGTTCAGTGGATCGGCAACGCCGTCGTTAGTGCCGGCATAAAAAATAGCAATGTCGTTTGTTCCAATATTCCTATATGCACCTGCTGAGAAGCCCGTCCATATGTCAAGTTCCCAGTCGAGTTGACTCCAACCGGTGGGATATCGATCCTATTTTCATCGCAAGCAGCATAAACAATAGTCGCAAGCTGCATGTATTCAAACGCGCTTGGCATGACATACCTCCGGATAATTTATGGTTCTTAGTTTATAAATCATGTAACTAACCGCAAACCATGCGAACTGGCCCGACTTGCCGGAGCGCGATTCGGTAGCCCAAGTTCGCATTTTCACGCTGTTTTTCCTTCAAACTGACGAACTCCGGCATATCAATACCATCTCGAATAAGTAGATTTGTTATGCGCCGTTCGAATTTATCGGGAAGTCTTTCTTCAATCCACGTGCGATTTCTGTAAACATATTTCGTATAGATCTCGCACCCCGCCGAGACGTGGACGCTGGCCACGATCATTGGCTGTCCCGCCTCTAGGTCGAAAATCAACGGTATTTCCGGCCAGGTGCTCGGCGATAATTTCGTGGTTTTCCATTCGATCACCGACGTAGCCCCGTCCGCAGGCGCAAATCGAATTCGATGCTCCTTTGGCTTTGTCCCGCTACGGTTATGGGCACCTCGTTATACACAAGTCCGGACCAACGCCCAGCCGGCGTTGAAAACGCGTTTACGTTCAATGACTTAACGCGCCCCTTGTAAACTTGCCATTATTCAGGTTTACTCTCGTCTTTTGCGTGGACGAATTGGCGACAGCATCAGCACCTTGGACCGAGACGG